>DAISKX010000206.1:0-6759 GCA_036820725.1 Nitrospiraceae bacterium | reverse complement strand
GCTGAGAATTGCAACGGCAGGCCGAACAGGTGCCTTCTGGAGGGAGGGACGCTACCACCCAGCTGCTAGCTAGGCCGGTGCCATAGGCAAGTCATCAGCACGCATCAGGTCGCGGATACGTCTGACTTCCTGCAGCGAATCGTTCCGGAAACTGGAATCAGGGCGTTCATGCAGCTCACTCTCGACTCGATACAGAATCTCCATCGGCTCCGCGATTTCGTCCGGGATACGACGATCCGTTTCCAGAAATCGCCGAATCGTAAACAGCTCAATTCGGCGTAGCGCTTTGTGTCGGCTTTCAGTTCGTTGAAGTCGCTCGAATAGGCGCGAAAGTGTTCGCGCCGCATTGCTTTCACCCTGATCTTCTGGAACAGCCTCGGCAGAGTACAGCGGATCTGTATCGCCATAGTATGAAAGATGGTAGCCCCGATTAATTCTGTCCGCTACAGGGTTGGTGCTTAGTCGACGAAAGTATTCGTCTTCCACCTCTTCGTCTCCCAAAATCACCGCCGAGAACGCGGCGGCATACTTTACAAACTCTGGCTCGTCGGATCTCCAAACCGCCCTCACGAAATCCCGATTCTCCGTACTCTTATCGATGCGGCCTAGCAAGTAAAGGATCTGATTGCATGCAAAGGCCTTGCGCTGTCCGAGAGATTCTGCCGCATGATAAGCTCCTCGGAGCCGAGCACCAATCAAGTTAGAGTCCTCGCGGGATGCAATTCGCTGTCTAACAAACTGATTCGTGACATAGGATCGTTGCAGTGACATCACACTCGCAACCTCTCCTGTACTAGCTGCATCATCGATGAGGACGTCGACGATATAGTCGGCCAGCCAGAACTCGAAAAAGATCTCATGGAAAAAACCCAGCACTTCCTTGCCAATGATATCTAAGACAGATAATACTGCTTCCGCGAATGCCATCCCTTGGCCTCTTTCACCAAGAGGCAGCTGGTCCACCCAAAGCACTCGGCCTTCGCTCCGCGCTTCGAGTACCAACCAAGCGATTTTCCGCCACGAACGCAGTAGGTTCTCGGCAAGTTCACGATCGAGGCCTTGTCGCTCGACTTCATCCTCCGCCACGGCTACAGAACATATGCGGAGCAACTCGTATTGGCGTACCGCATCGGTTGAAACGATTGGCTGCTGTTCTGCGCCTCTCCTTTCGGCAAGGTATGCCAGCATGCTGAGCCACAACGGTATGCTGATGAAACTCGACATCGGTAGTTGGCTCTTATGCATGTCGATCAAGTGGGCGGCGCGCTGCTTCCCGGCGGCTTGCAATGCGCCTACGAACGTCTCGACATATTCACGAGACCATGGTAGTAGCCTAACGATCTCATCGAAATGTCTTCTGCCTGGCGAAAACTTTCGATCGAAGACGGTGGACCGGCACGTAAGCAGGAAGCTTGAGTGGGTTGTCAGATTACCAAGTAAGGACGTCAAGGTCCCCCCGTCCAAGGAGGCCTCATCTGCCCCATCAAGAACTAGGATCCATTGGCGCTCAGGAAGACGAAGCGTGCTTGGCCAAGGACGGTGACCAGAAGGAAGGGCGAGAAGAGCTCGGAGAAAATCCTCGCTGCTCACGGTTTCCCCCTTCTCGCGCAATGCTAGGACAGCGCGAAGCTTAGCGAAAAGCGGTGCATAACCATGGACACCCGAAGCGGATGCAGCAACGAGTTCTCGGAAACAGAGCAAGGCTGCAGTTGATTTCCCGTGACCGGGGTCGCCCAGTAGAAGCACATTCCTACCCCGGAGCAGTGCCGAGGCGAGGACCTTAGGGTCCCGGCCCTGTAGATCGTAGAGCGCCTCCCCCTTTCCGATGTCGCCAGACTCAACTTGATAGGGAGGCTCTAGAATAAGGCGCATCTCAAGTAGGTCCCGTAATGATTGAGTAACCAGAGGACTCCGCGCCCGCCTAATTAGGCGCTCGGCCTCCTTCGAATGTTGATGGATAAGAACGGAGACAACACCCTGAAGACGCCCACTAATCTTCTCGCAAAGCTCTTCAAGATCGCGGGGATCAAAGATCGAGAGGTAATTGGGAGCGACTCGACGGAGATATTCAACAAACAACATCTGATCAGCCGACTCGATGCGGCCGGATGGAATTTCGTAGTGCTCTAGCAGACTCTCCAAGTCACCCGAGGCTAGGAGGCCCCTATAATCAGGCGGGTCATGAGTAAGTGGCTGAAGCAACAATGCCCCATCTCGGATGTGCTCCATCGTTTGTTCAACGCTTTCCATGACGGTAGAAGTCACGAAGACCAGCGTCGGCTTATCTAGTGCTCGAGCGGTTAGAATCTCCACCTGAGTGATCGTTGGCGTTGGTCGCGCCGATGGCGCAGAAGGAAGGACGCGGAGCTCCCGAAGCTTCGTTACAGTCTCCGGGGTAACGCTGTCGAGCTGAAAGCGGCTGCCCGCCGATGCATCCAAGAACGCAAGGACAATGTCATGCTGGTGGATGGCCCTAATGCATGCTTCGTGCGCGTGCACGGTTGGATCGACCGGATAACCTTCTCTGTCGTACACACTGAACTCAAGATGAAGCTCACGAACACATGTCTCGACTGCGCTACGGAGAGCTTCGCTACCGTGCCCAGTAACAAGCATTAGGACGGACCAATTCTTCCGAGCCCCGTCAGACGTCCCTCCTCTAGGAAGCCATTTTTGATTCATATTTTTTCTGGGTAAGCGGCTACAGGATGGGTGGGCAGAACCAGTCTCTCACTTCCGATGGAACACCCAGATCACCTCTGTCCTATATGGAATATGATTGATTTTCCTGAACCGGATTCTTCGGTGACCCTCCCAGACCGGTTCTAACTGGCTTTCAAGAAAATACTTTCGAAGCATGCCGGTAAGGTCTGCCTCCCGGGCCAATGCATTGCTCGCCTCACCGACTACAATTGCAAGGTAGCCCCCTTCGCTAAGCTTGGAACACAGATTCTCGATTGTCTCCTCCATAGTGGATAAGTACTCATCTAGAGCTAAGCGGTTCCACCGCTTTCGCCGACTCCCAACCTCGGTATCGATTTGTGACTCGTAATCATCCCAAGGGAAAATAAGCCACGTCAAGTACTGTGATCGAACATAATCATTCATTCCAAAATATGGAGGTGAAGTGACGATAAGGCTACACTGCTTTGAAATAAGAGAACCTGCATAGCAAGCATTTCCCCGAAGGAACATCGGTGCAGGGCACGCGGTAAGCGAATAGCCAGTTCGCTCAAGACGCCTCCGCAGCAGCTCTGCATTAGAAAATTGGTGAGTTAGCCGATTACAGTACAGCAAACGGACGTCTACAGATTCTAGAGCTTCATGTTTAACGCGTGAGCGGTCCACTACATAGGTATAGTGGTACCCACGAACGATGGAGATGTCTCCATGCAGTAGCGATGACAATAGGACGGTGGCTACGTTTGACCAATACCCTGGGCCATGAGCTAAGTCGCTAATCCAGCTCTTCGCAACCGCGATTTCTGCAAGCATCTGGGGGAGAAACCATCTTTGTGCGTCGGCGTTAATGTGAGCGGAATCACAGATCTCGCTTGATGAGAGGCCAAGCCAGTCCGTCAACCTCCGCGCTCGGTAGTTCTTGTATAGGGTGGCAAGTTCCTCCCCGATTGCTGCGGTCGCGTTCATCAGCAATTCCGTCTTCGCGCGCCCTATGCGTACCGCAAACTCATTGTTGTCAATCCCGTACGCTTCATAACCACGGAGCCACGCCTCGATGGGCGCAACGCCGCTCCCCGAAAACGGGTCCAGGAAGATGCCGCCACTGCCCAGAATATCAATCAGTGTACTCGCAAGTGCTGGAGGAAAGGGAGCCGGGTACCAATGAAGGCCATGAATTCCAACAATACCAGCGCTTGGAACGAATCCATTAATGTCCCAGTCCACTTGATTAAGCTGGCATCGAACTGTTTCGTGGGAAATTCCTTTAGTGACAGCCTTCTTGGTTGGCGATTTCCCGTGACTCATCGGGTGGCATACGAAAAGAGAGAAAGCTGATTGGTAGCCTGTTGCGTCCCAACCCAACCATCTGATGCCGCCACTCCAGGCTGCCCAAGTTCGCGTTCCAGCGTTAGTCGAAAGTCCCCAACGGAGTAGCTGCGGTTGCGACCCGCGAGGGGCGCGCGGATTTGATGCGAACCTAGAGCATTACAATGCTCAGCCCAACTGATTCCAACAACTCCAACCAGGCCTGGGCAGCTCATGACATCTATACATCCCTCATCGAGGGGATGAGAAACTTTCGAATCGAAGAGAACTGGTTCCTTGCTTTCGCCGAGCTGAATCCGCCGCGCGCGTTTGTCCAGGTAATAGTTGACGTAGACTTTCATTCCGATCCCGGCTTCAATCGACTCCGCGATGTTCCGTGTTATGTCGGGACCTGCGACTCCGAGTACCGGAGACAGATCTCTAAACCATGCGCTGAACAAGAGCTCCGGCGGTCGCCCTCTTCTTACGCGATCAACCAGTAACCTCGCTAATGGATCTCGCCGAAGGTGATCGAATACCATTTCAGGGTCGGTAATCCGCCAAGCCCTCTGCGATCGTAGCTCTGGCTGTGACGAAGCGCACTGCTCGATTGCCCATTTATAAGTACTCTGGGCTCTGAACTCCAAAGGATTATTCAATATTTCGCTATATAAACGATGCCTGATATTAGACCAGGCACCAACAAGATGACGACCGTCCTGTCGGATGCGGACCTCTCCATCTTCGAGTACTAGAGCATCAACAATTTGATAGGGATGGATATTTAAGCCCTTGGTAGTCAATCCCATTGCGGAGCTCGCTCGAAGGACATTGTCAATATTATCGAGGTCTATATCGCCTTTGATAAGTCGGCCAAAGTCTCCCGCGCCGGCAGCCATATCGGCAACGTCTAATGCAGTTACGTATCGTGCAAATGGAGACCGATCCAGGACATTAGTCAACTGGCAGTGGCCTCCAAGAAAGACCTGTGCGTCCTCCCCTCCAGGTAGCGTTGACTTCCCTAGGAGCAGCTGAATGAGCTCCTCCTCATGATTCCAATCATGGCGAAATAGATACTCCTCAAAGAGGTGCCCGAAAGCAGGTGTAGCTCCATCGTGGTAGAGGGCAGCCAATGTGAATGCAAGGCATTGATCCTTCGACAGCCCATTTCTCATTCCCCAGCGCCACGCAAGATGAGCTACTCCCAGAGAATGTTCATAGCGATCAACGTTGGCAAAAGAGGGATAGCTGTAGAACGGTATGTTTGCCATCCTAATCTCACGAAGTCGGAGCAATACGGGGCAGGTAGCCGCAAGGCGCAAGGCCTCATCCGGAAGGTCAAGCTCGCCGTAGATTCTATCAAGGCGTCTTAACAAGGCGCTCCCGCACTGGCGGTGCTGTCTTGACGGTGGAATAATTCAACATGGTCAGACCAGGACTCTGCGCGGACTTGGGCGAGAAGTCGGAAGGCGTTCTTTACTATGTGGTGTTCGTCTAGAGGGGTCTTAGAGACCACCTTTCCGAGCCGATCCTTCGTATAGAATGCTCGATACCCGTTCCTGATTGAGCCCAGAATGAACTCTAGTGGTAATGCGTCACTTCGCCATAGAATGTCTCCCATTGGAGACCACTCTTCATCAAGGCAGATAGCCAACCAATCGCCAGGCACCCTGTCAGGGAATACCTCGGTAAAGAGTCGCGTGCCAGGGTACACTGCCAGAGGATTGAAATGTGCGAAATCGAGCGGAAGAGAAAGAGCGAAGTCAATTGTCTCTTGGACTACAGATGGCGATTCTCCCTCGCCACCAAGGATGAAAGTCCCCGCTGCGCGAATTTCCGAAGCTCCGATGCGATCGCTAGCGGCTCGAGCAATCTCGGGAGTCAGGCGCTTTCGAAGTTGATCAAGTTCTGCAACATGTGCCTTCTCGATGCCCATGTTGATCTGGCGACATCCCGTTTGAGCCAATCGCTCCATTGCTTGCTCTGAGAGCGAAACAACCGCGTCGCAACGCAACTCCAGCTGATACGAACCTCGCCAGGCGGATGAGTCAATGGCATCGCAGAACTGCAAGACCCGCTCATTCAGTTTGGGGGACTTAACAAACAGACAATCATCATAAAATATAATGGAGCCATATCCGAGCTCGGCACAGCTTGAGAGCTCCCGCGAAATCCGTGCCGGAGAAAAACGCCGGACACGCTTCCCACTTGAAAGTGGAGCTGCACAGAAGGAGCAAGAATAAGGGCAGCCCCGGGACAGGAACGCCGACGTGACGATACTTCGATCAAGAATCCGCCGGGCCGAAGCAGAATAGTCACTTTCCAGGAGATGGCGAGCAGGAATCGGAAGCAAATCGAGGTTCATTTCTCGATAGGGCATTGGCTCCGGGAAGCCCGGGATACCCACCCCGATTAGCTGAGGGATACTGATGCCTGAGATGACTGCATTCCAAATCCGTTGGATTGGTTGCTCTCCGTCTCCCGCGACGAACGCGTCTACTCCCAGATAGTCCCTGGCAACGCCTGAAATACCTGGTGCTGCGCAAAGCGGTCCCCCGATTACGATGGTGGCATCCATCAACCTCTTGCACTCTTGAACCAGGTCGCGCGTGGGCTGAAGCGTAGCAGTGACCAGCGGTCCAATGCCGATCAACCTGGGTGCGGTAGGCAGCCTATCAAGGAGTGCCAGCAGTGCTTGAAGAGGCTCGTCTGGCCGACTAAGCCTGTAGTCAGGAAACTGAGCAGCAAGATCCAGTATTGCGGTCGCCGCTC
>DAISKX010000205.1:0-6770 GCA_036820725.1 Nitrospiraceae bacterium | reverse complement strand
TGGGTCGGTTTGGACAACCGCTCGAGCGGAAGATATGGCAGCACGCGGTCTCCTGCTTTCCCGTCCAGTATGATCTTTTCGACATGCGGCAGGATCTCTTCGAGTGTTTCGATGTAGATCCGCTTACTGATGATTTCCTTGGCCTGATTGTATTCTTTCAGGGTTGCAGTAAATCGATTGGCTTCGCCCTGCGCGCGGTTGAGCCTGGCCTGTGCGTAGCCTTTCGCCTGATTGACGACCTGCGCGGCTTCGCCTTTTGCTCTCGGGATGATATCGTTGCGGTATCCCTGCGATTGGTTGATCAATTTCTCGCGGTCTTCTTTGGCGTTGGTCACATCTTTGAACGCCGCTGCCACAGCTTCGGGAGGATCGACATCCTGCAATTGGACGGCTGCAATCTGCACTCCGGCCGTGTATTGATCGAGTATGAGTTGGAGCAAATCCTGAGTGTCCTGTTGAATCACCGCCTTCCCTGTTGTCAGTGCTTCATCGATCTTGCTCTTCCCGATCACTTCTCGCATCGCCGCCTCGGCAGCCTTCACAATGGTCTCGTCGATGTAAGCCACATTAAACAAATACTCGCTCGAGTCCTTAATTTTGTACTGCACAATAAATTCGATGGCCAGGATGTTCATGTCGCCGGTCAGCATCAGGGCTTCTTGCGGGATCATCTGTTGGCGCCCTTGACGGTCTTTTCTGAATCCCACTTCAACCCGGTGAAGCTTGGCCACTTTGGGCTGCAGCACGCTTTCTAAGAGCGGAATTTTGAGATGAGGGCCAGGCAACACGGTGCGAACGGGAATGCCGAAACGTTTGACGACGCCTTCTTCATCGGGCGCGACGATGAAGGCGCTTTGCCAGATCAGAAAGATGGCGGCGGCCACGAGGATAATGTTTTTTAGGCCACCAGAAGGGAGCAGGTCGCGAAGTTGACTCTGAGCCTGTCGGAAGGCGTCATCAAGCGAGTCGCTCTTTTTGCTCCAAGGATCCTTGGGATCCCAAACCATGCAGATCTCAAATCAAAGGTTGACTGCGGCAGAGTTGACACCATAGCAAAACAATAGGAGCGGGGCAATAACCAAATGTCCGTACGACACGCAACTCCGATCTGTCTGCTTGTCGATCAGATGAACGAGAGGAAGCGTGAGTTGATCAAGGAATGCTTGAAGGACGACGGAATTCTGTTTCTGAATGGTTATTGATGACCGGTAGTTGTCGAACGTGTTCTTAAAAAATCTGAAACACATTCGTCATGCTTTCTCTTGGTGATGGAATGCCAACAAGGATCGGTTCAAAGACTACGACTCAGTCACCGCCCCGCCACATGAGGAGCCGGCGCCGGCGGTGCACCCGTAGCAATGATTCTGCGTTACAATCTGCCGTTCGTGTAAACGCATTGGATCGAAGTCGCGCAAGTGACGTGGGGCATGAGGGGTCACCGGCAAGTCGAGCATTTGGTTAAAATCACAATCGTAGAGCCTGCCGTCCCAGCCGACAGAGAGAGTGTAACGACACATGACGCCGGCAGCAGCCGATGGGTTGAATGCGTTTGCCAGCCGTTCCATGTAGGCCGCATAATTCCCAGTCTCAAGAAGGAATTCAAGGAAGCGGCTGATAGGCATGTTGGTAATCGTGTAGAGATGATTAAACGCGACCTGGTGGCGACCGGCTAGTTCACGTCGAAACAATGCCTCAATACCGTCCTGCTTGGGGGGCAGGAAAGCGCCGACAGGGTTGTAGATCAGGTTCAACTTGAGATCAGTATCTTCTCTTCCATAACCAAGTCTGTTGAGCAGCCGCAGTGCCTGAATAGATTTCTCAAACACACCCTCGCCGCGCTGAGCATCGGTCTGGCCTGGCCGATAGTAGGGGAGTGACGCAATCACTTCGACACGGTGATGTGCGAGGAACTCACCAAGTTCTTTCTGTGAAGGCAACAAGAGAACAGAGAGATTGCAGCGATCGATGACGTGTCGTCCCAGTCTTCTGGCCTGCTCCACGATCCAACGAAAGTGAGGATTGAGTTCCGGCGCTCCTCCGGTGATGTCGACAGTGGGGATAGCAGTGTGTCCGAGGACCTCGATGCAGAGTTCGGCGATCTCTCTGGACATGACCTCGCGGCGGTCGGGACCGGCATCGACGTGGCAGTGCCGGCAGGTCTGATTGCAGAGTTTGCCGACGTTGATCTGAAAGACGGTGATGCCGGTTGCGCAAAGCGGTTCGAGCCCTGCTTCGGCAAGGCGGGTCTCGAACGGGCGGCAGGTCGTTTGGTCAAGGATGCGAAGTTGTTCCTTGCAGGACGCGAGGGGATTTTGGCGGCCGAGCAGCGTCAACGGCATAATGAGTTCACCTGGGTTGTCCGAACTAGCCGGGGCAGATACCCGGCGATGTCTTGCCGACGACATGCCCGACATCGAGCACGCTGCGGTCTGATCGGCACCAAAAAGAGTGTCTCCTGCCGCGTCCTTGTCAGCAGCACTCTCCATCCGGAGCGCAAACGACCTGAGTACCATTCATCGTTTTCGGATTGATATGTCGTGAAGCAGGGCTGCATGGTTCACTCCTACGGGCCGAGTCACCTTAAAATATACGTCACGGCTCGTCACGGAGTTGGAATTATATCAGGAACCTGACGAACGCGGTGGCCGACTTTTCCTATTAAACATGACGACGGAAGACCGTGAGGCAACCGATGCCGGCTGCCTCACAGCTCCGCCGGGTTGATCAGAACGATAAGGCGGCTCGTTCTTCTTGCCAGCGCGCGAAGTCCTGACTGCTGGGCTCTTTCGGCGAGGACAGGTTCGCCGTCGGCTTTTCAACAATGTCCTGTTTCATCGGGCCAAGTGCACCGAGTAATTCATTCTTCTCGCGATCGCCGACCTTGAATTTGTTCAGCGTGGCGATCAGGTCGCCGACCAGCGCATCAAATTCAGAGCCGCTGACGCCCATCCCGGCATGGGCACTCTTCATATCACGACCCGTATAGGTGCAGGGTCCGCCGGATGCCTGACAGATTTGCTCCACCAGCATGGTCTTCAATCGAGGGATGTTGGCATTGGCAAATTTCCCATTGATTCGCTGGTCTGTCGCGACGCGGCCCACGAAGTCGTCGACGACGGCGGTGATGGCGCTCTTCCCTCCCAATCGATCGTAGAGGGATCTATCGGAGGTCGAAGGCGTGCTCGACCCTCCCATCGTATTGCAGGCAGCGAGACTCAACGTGACTCCGACGATCAATGCAAGCGATGAAAAACGCGCAGACATGGTCCTACCTCCTCGTTATTAGGTGTCAGTGTTTGAATTTCGTTCGCGAGACCTGCCGGCGATCTGATAGCTTCTACGTCAGCCTGATCGGAGTGGATGTGTGCGCCCGAAAAATAAGCGTGTGACCTTTACATTGCCCGTTGATCGTATACCTCGTGTTTGTCTTTGCCGTCCAAGAATTTCACAATCCGAATCTCGTGTCGGGTCTGATCATGACCGGGGCCTTTCTCATACCGATGTCATTGCTCATCTTTTGTTTTCGAGATGAATGTCATCCGAAACGTGTCCTTGTATCAGGTTGTCAAACTGGTGGTGCTGGGCGGCATCCTTTCCCTGCTGTTGTCGCTATTTCTTTTCCAATGAACCGATTTGAGCACGTGGCTCGGGGCGATGAGTGCCGGGATTATCGAAGAAATCGGCAAGACAGCCGCGCTCTTTCAGGTTATCAACAAAACGAGGTATCGATGGACTCTGAACGGGCTCCTCTTCGGGGCGGCGGTGGGAACCGGGTTCTCCGCGTTCGAGTCTGCCGGCTTTGCGTTGGTGCAAGGCTTGGCCTATGGACAGGAGGCGATGCTGCATGTCATCACGCTGCGTGGCCTCTTGAGCATCCTGGGACTGCACGTGATTTGGACGTCGAAGGTCGGGGCGGCCCTGTGGCGGGTGCGCGGAGATCGGGAGTTCAGCCTGGAGATGCTCCGCGATCCGAGATTCCTCCGGATCCTCGGGCTCGCCACGGCGCTACATATGATCTGGAATGCGCCCTTCGATTTGCCCCTGCACTTCAAGCACATCTTGTTGGGATTCGTGGCATGGGTTTCGTCAATCTCGGCCTTATCCAGACGGGACTGAGAGAAGTGCGGCTTGCGCAACAGGAACTCCTGGCAGTCACGAAATAAGATGGGATGCAGACCGGGTGAAAGCCATGTGGCGGCCGAGCAGAGCGACCATGCGGGATCAGCCCATGATGCATTGGAAGGGCAGAGCAATCATGCTGTGCTTCGTGCTGTTCGTCACCAGTGCCTGCTTCAAATCTTCTGAATCTACACCGGATCCCTGTCTCCTACTCACACCGGCCGACAGCGAAAAAATCCTCGACAGGTCCATGGCGCAACTGGCCCATCTTGCCTTAACGCATCTTCAGTCCGGCAGTGCGAGGAGATTTGTGCCGTGCCGCCCGCTTTCCCGTCTCATGACTCCGCTGTCGCATCACTTCGGTTCCACAAGTTGAATACCTGACCGTCTTTGATTTGGAGAATACAGACGGACCTACTGCCTTGTCGTTCGTGCGCGGAATCCAAGCCAACCATACATCGCCGCGTTTACGAACAGGACGACGAGGCCTAGGGTCCATTGCATCTCGCTGGTCAGGCCTGCGGGGTAGAGGAGGGGCAGGAGATAATGGGAGAGAAAATCCTGTTCGTAACCCGTTTCACCGCCGCGTACACGAAGCCAGTTTTCGACGGGTGTCAGGGGACAGATCCATCCCGTGAACTCGACTATCGCGCCCCACGCTGCAGCTGGAAGATGAAACCACGCGGCGCGTGGCCACCGGAGCACGAGCAGCCCTCCGCCAATCACAAATAGGACAAAGGCGAGATGAACCAGCACGACAAGATCGGCAAGAACGGCGTACAGCATGGGAGAATCAAAACAGAGTTGGATGCTGTATCTCTGCCGGGTAACTCAGTCGCCCCTCTTCCAGCTTCGCAAAGGGGGTGACCGTGTGAATCTGTGTTTTCTTCGTTGAAAGGATATGCACAATCGTCCACCCCTGAACCAAAAGCGCGTCCGAAATGAGCCAGCGATGGCAACGCCAGGGTACCGCTTCCGCGCACATGATAACCGTTCTCGGGAAGGAGCGCGTCTTGGCGTGCGCGGGGTGGGCGGGTGACTCGGGAAGAGCGCACGTCTCGGCGTGCGCGGGGTGGGCGGGTGAGAATGTCGCCGAGTTCCGAACGAGTGCTATCAGCGCGTCGATTCCTCTCCGAAATTCTTCCGTTTGCATATAGTCCGCATATCCTCGAAACCCGGCATTCCTCCATCCAAGATTGATGGAATCAGGCCGGCTCGGCCGGCGCCCGCCTAATTGAGGCAGGGGCTGATAGATAAGACCGGCTGTGGCAAGGCTCCGAGCCAATGCGGCGCCGTTAAACTGCGGATGACGTCGAGATCCGGGAAACCGGCGGACGTCGACCAGCGTACCAATGTTCCAGGCCGCCAAGAGCACGAGAAATTCTTCGACCGAGTGTGTCGAATGGCCGATTGTCCAAAGGGTCGATCGAGGACCTACTGCCCGAGCCACCGGCGGCATCTCTCTCTGTTCTTGTGACATCGCAATTACTTGCAAGTTCGTTTGTCATTGCCTGAAATGCATTGGAGATCTTACGAGGGGGGTCATCTGTTATCCATCGCGAGAGACTGGGCGAGGAACAATTCCCTCAGAACGGTTTTCGGGCCGTCACGAACCGGACCGCAATGGGGAGGGCGATGCCATCCTCTCGCTGGTACTCCATGGCGGCAGTCATGATCCGTTCCCGGACCTGGCGTTTTTGATCGGCAGAGAGTTTCTCAAGCAGATTCTGGATCGGCGCAGCGAGATCCATGAGGCTGTCGTAGTATTCGGCAGTCGAAGGATAGACCACTTCTGCTGTCATCTCCTCTTCAGCCACACACGACAGACCGGCCTGTTGAGCCAGTCCTGAGAGATCTCCGGGCTTCGCCAGGCGGAAGATGCCAGGTGCATCGGGATCCGGCGGAGGCAGGTCGATGAATTGCTTGATCGTATCCATAGGGATGCGGATATACGGGTTCTTGTCGGGAGTTGACCACACCGCTGCAGCAAGATAGCCGCCACCCTTGAGCACACGCACGAGTTCTTTGAGGCCTTTGACAACGTCCGGAAGGAACATCAGACAGAATCGCGTGGTGACGGCGTCAAACCGACCGCTCTCGAAGGGGACCTTCGTCGCATCGCCCGTCCGGAATTCGATGTTGGAGAGTCCGAGTTTCGTCGCCTTGCGACCGGCCACCGCCAACATTCGTTCGGCCAGATCGATGCCCACGACATGTCCGTCCGGTCCCACGACCTGGGCGGCCAATAATGCGGGATAGCCGGTGCCGGAGCCGACATCCAGAACCCGGTGTCCTCCCCGCAATCGTGCGTCCGCCACGAGTCTATGGTTGAGAAAGGTCATGTTTCGATCGAAAAACTGATCCCACCGTTCCCATCCCGACGCGACGCGGTTCCAATCCTGGCGCTGGGTCTCGATTATTTGTTCCGGTGTGAGTTGCGGCATCGTGGTCTCCTCTTGACGCGCTCAACCGCCGCCGAGCGCACATATGCTTCTAGCAATAGGCATCTAGTCGGGTAACTGAACGTGGCGAGCGTTCAGAATGATATTTCCTTTTCTGCGAGACCGTGAGCGACCTCGTGTAATGGTCTGCCTTTCACTGCCAGGACGTCGTGCTACGCGAGCCTGCCCCGACCCAGACACTCCTGTTAT
>DAISKX010000204.1:0-6787 GCA_036820725.1 Nitrospiraceae bacterium | reverse complement strand
AGGCTGGCTCAGCCCTGGAATCGGCCCGCGATTTCTGACGGTCGCTCTGTCCATGTGTGGAGGTCAATCTCCGCAGAAGCCTCAAGGCCTCAGCCAATCGCGTTCGTTGCTCCACTGGCGTGAGCCTGGTATGGAAATCCACAAACAGATTTCGGAGGGAGAGCAGCTCGCTTTCGACGTGACGGGAATAGGTACGTGCGGCCAGAGCGGATATCACCTGGCTGGAGACAAATGTCTCCAGATTGGTGACGGTCGACACATGGGCATACGAGTCACGGCTGGCAAATTCTATCGGCCGGGCGATGCGTTGCAGGAATTCGACAAGGTGATCGATGTGGGGACGCTGGGAGGAAGAAGGCATCCTGGGCGAATCGTATCATACCCATCTATCCTCCTCAATCTACGGTCGTGCCACGCGGTCCGGACGACTGCAACTTTCGTCACTTTAGTTGGTGAGACCCTGTTCGAATGATACAGTCAGCGAGGTAAGTCTCCTAAGGAACACTATGTATCGACGTAATATCACTCACATTCTCGGGCCACTGGCTCTCATCTTGAGTCTGTTTGTTTTTTATCATGCCTGGCTAAAGCCGAATTACTTTCCTGAACTTCCCCCTCCTGCGCAGAAAGTGATCCCGGAAGAAGCACCCCTGGCTCAACCGGCTGCCCAGGCTACCCAAGAAGCGACTCCTGGCGAAACAAAGCGGCCCCGCACAATCGATCCGGTGACTATGCCGGTTCCGAAACATTCGGATCTCCTCAGCACGATCCATGAAGAGCTGGAAAAGGGGAACGCGGCACAGGCAGAGGCCAGGTTGTCGGATATTCCGACCTCGGTCATGGCTGAATTACCTATGCGACGCCATGTGGCCGTACTGTGGAACAACTTGGGCATTCTGCAGGAACGTGCGAACGGCACTGAAGTGTCTGTGAAGGCTTTCAAGAAAGCCACTGTCCTCGATCCTAAGAATGCGGTTGCCCACCTTAACCTGGCTCATGCCTATTGGGGGCTGCGGGATCCCAATTTAACGGTAGAATTCCTCAAGAAGGTCATCGGCCTCGCGCCAGACGAGCCTTTCCCTCATGTAGCACTTGCGGATTTATTGCAGGAACAAGACAAGCTGACAGAAGCCGGCCGCCATTTGCAGGATGCAATCGACCGTATTCGCAAAGACCCAGGGCTTCAACCTTACCTGAAAACGGTGACGGCCAAGGTCCATCGGACGGAAAAACTGGGAGACAAACTGGTTGCCCGCAACAGCGTCCACTTTATCGTGAAGTTCGACGGCAACGAGGACCATGCAACCTGGACCACGGTGCTCGATATCCTGGAAGAGGCCTACCGAGAGATCGGACAAAAGTTCAACCACTTTCCCGTGAAACCCATTACGGTCGTCTTGCTCACAAGAACGACCTTTCAAAAATCAACCGGCAGCCCTGGATGGGCGGATGGACTGTTCGATCCCGTTTTGGGACGTATTCAGATTCCCACTCAGGGTGCACTCACGGATACAGTCTGGTTGACACGGGTCCTTCGCCATGAGTTCGTTCACGCCGTTATTCACGACCAACTGGGTTCGAACAGTGGAATGATTCCGACGTGGTTGAACGAAGGACTCGCCATGCAACTGGCGGGGGATCAGTGGCAGGAGCTCGATCAGGTGTTGAAGGGAGACATCACCCTCGTCCCACTCACGTCCCTCGAAGGGAGTTGGGAACATCTTTCCGCTGAAGCAGCGACAGTTGCCTATTTAGAGGCGAACTCTGCGACTCACTATTTATTGGAACGATTCGGAATGCACAAGCTCCATGAGGTGCTTGGGCTACTCAAGGCTAGACAGACGTTGACCACAGCCATGCAGGACAAACTCCTCCTCTCCTACGACCATTTCCAGCACCAATGGGCCGATAACTTCCACGCGAAGGCGCATCATCAGAAATCATAGTGCTCGCGCGTTGACGTTTGATAGAGCGGGGACGTTCCTGACAAAAACCCGCCCCAGGGGGGCAGCGTTTGCGGTTGGGCTTCCGAGTCCCGCTCTGGTTCTCCACGATCGATCTGATCCAGTTCCTCAAAAGAATCGCGCCACAACAACCTTCCTGAAACACGATCGAACGTGAGGACGACAAGATCAAACACATGGCCTATGGAGTTCTCCACACCCGAGACAGAGGACTGTTGAAACGCGATTCCTTCGGCTCGCCCCCTCCCATGTGAACCGGGGATAAATTTGTCCTCCCAAATAAGACCTCCCGTCTTGGGATCTACCGCCCGCAAAGACAGATGAGTTTGAATGGCACTCGGACCATTAGCCGACACAAGCCACGTCGATGAGCGGATGGGAACGAGAGTTGCTGTCGGGCGAGCCACGCTTTCTTCCCCCTGCGATCGCAGATTCAACTGGCCTTCCCATAGAAATTTTCCTGTCGCCGCATCGTACACCCGAAGCAGAAATTTGGATTGTCCACTGTTATCGAGACCGATCCCTCCGGCAAAAATCCTCCCATGCGTCCCCTGCCCTGACGGCATTCCGTCTTCACGTACATTGAGATCATAGGAGTCTTCCGACAGTACCGCACCGCTCGCTGCTTGATAGGTTCTGATCGTGATCATGGATGATGCCGCGCCCTGGAAACCAAAACCCGCTGCCAGCACTTCGCCATGGTCACTTGTAGACATTTCGGTAAGGCTAACCTGCCCAGACTTGGTCGTCGAAGACGAAAACATTGAAGAGGTGATATGCGCCTGGCTGCGCGCCAACCCCGGGTCCAGAATTAGAATCAAGATCGCCACGAACGACCATTTCTTCAAAAACATGGACAACTTCGATCCAGAACTGTCCTTTCGGGAAGGGATCGATGCGAAAGCTTCTCCGGGCATTTTCGAACTGGTGAGAAGGTCATTCAGATTGTTCACAGTGCCCTCCATGAATGAAAGGGCATTCTGAACCGCCAGAAGACAGGGGTAAATTACCCGCTGGGCTTACCGTTCCCCTCCGAAGCGGGGGCACAGTGGGCGAGCTACGCGCAAGATGAGCGGTAATTCAATCGCTTCATGTTCATGGATGGTGCGGAGGGACTTCGCCAAACCACCGATAGCGGTGGCGGGCAAGAACGCGATAGGCGAGATTTAGGAGGGGTCTGACGAGAGGGAAGCGTATGACCGCCGATAAGAACCTTCCGCCCGGCATATCGGGCAGCAAGGGAAGAAATGCATCCAATCCTCTGCGGATGTGTCCGTCTGGACCGACGAGAAAGGCCACCTCTGGTCGTCCGGGACTGTAATGCTGACCAAGGTACCGTTCGGCTTCTTCGCTTTGGTACGGCAGAAATCGCACGTGGGGCGGGCCATCTTCCTGCGCGAACCTTTCCATCCCTTTCTTTGCACTCACGCAGAGCTGACATCGGTCATCGTAGATGACGGTAGACAACTTATTTGACGACCGGGTGGGCTCCGCCATATTGAGCAACCGTTTCTTTGTGACCACCCTATCACTCCCTCCGTTTGCCAGCAAGTCTCTATTGCCGCACTATTCAAGAGCCGCTATAGTCGACACATGCTTCTCTCGCGTCACATTCAAGGTATCCTCGCAGGACTCCTCCTGATCTCGGGAATCTCGTACGTCACCGTTCCTTCCAATCCCGATGGATCTGCCCCTGGAATATGGTTCTCGATCGGCTTTCTTGTTGGAACGCCCATATTCCTGATGTGCCTGCTCTTCTCCAGTCAATCATGGGTCCTGATGGCGACCGTTATGTATGGGACAATCGGATTGGCGCTCGACATCGCGACTCTTGTTCAGGAAGCAACTCTAGCGCAGGTGCGTGAGGGTGTCATTATCCTGGAAGGGCTAAGCGGAGTATTGAATTTCCTTCTGATCGCCTGTGGGGGATACGCCTTTCTCAGTGGGACCATGGTCGGACAGCCTGGAGCAACCCGTCCTCCCAATCCTCCATCCCCTTTTTCATCTTAATCGGCTTCACCGATACATACCCCGCCTGGCGCAGCCACTTGGTCGTGTCGCGAAGAGAATACGTGTTGCCGGCAGGAGTAAAAAGCAACATGGTGACAGCGAAAAGACTGGCATCAGCCGGGTAGATTCCTTCCTTGTCTTGAAGAAACGCGTCTTGGATGATCAGACGACCACCCGGGTTGAGCGCCGGAAGCATTCGCTTGAAAAGCGCCCGGTTTTCCGCTGCCGAATAGATGTGAAGCACGTTGGAATACCAGATCACGTCGTAACGCCCTTGAAGCGGGTCAGTCATGAAGTCCAGCGGGAGATAAGAAAGTCGCGCACTTGCACTCTCGCTTGCCGCCACCTGTCGAGCAACATCGAGAGCGGCCGGGCGATCACACACGGTCGCCTGCAAATGAGCGTTTCGTTGAAGAAACGCCAGCGCGTAGGTACCAGGCCCCCCGCCGAGATCCAACAACGTTCGAGCGCTCCGCAAAGAGATTTTCCTCGCCACCTTCGGTGCGACGTCCCTGGACCGATGATGCATAGCCCACGTGAACTGCCGGCGATACTCTGCATCCTCAATGGTCTCGTTATCGACTGGTAACCCCGTGCGAACGGATTCGGTCAAGCGCAACCAGTCTCCCCAATGATTCCTAAGCAACTCGATATAGGCCCCGCGATAAGCGGAATGTGTGCGGTTGAGTTGCGTCGCTGCAAGACGGTTATTCCGATACCTAGCTCCCCGCTTGCTCAACAGTCCACACATAGCCAGATTGCGACAGAGAATATCCAAGCCACGTTCACTGACCCGCATGGTCTTCGCCAGATCGACAATAGACCAACTTTTTCTACCGATCGCCGTGAACAGGTCTAACTCCAAGGCCGAAATGATCACACCAGGTAGTCGGTAACCAGCTACAGTGTCGCGAAAATCCTCGAAGGTGTTGATCATCGCTACCCCTTACACAAGAGATGCAATCTGCTCAGAATATCTCCATGAGCGCAACTCCAGATTAGCTTGTGCAGAGCGGTCGCACCCTGGCTCTTCCAGGCAGTGGTGTCATGGTGGAGGTGGAATGGAACAATCGCGAGGCCTCGCAAGTTACGCCACAGGCGACCTTGGATACCGATCGCTAGGACATGTCAGGTTTTTCCGGATGGGCGTGAGGGAGATAAGTCTCTTGCACGGGAGGCTATGCTTAACAGGCTCTTGCATTGCGAGCGATGTCGAACTCATTGGTGAAGGATGTCCTGCGAAGGCCCACAGAAGAGGATCGACCATAACTCCCGGCCGGATGCTCCGTCGCGCTAAGATCACGTAATATTCTGCTGGCACCAACGCACGAGCGCAGTCACCTCATCCAGTTGTCCGAAGTCCACGGCCTTCTCGAAGATGACAGCGACATATTCCTCGTTCATCGCGGTCTCCTCTTGAAAGCCGGCCTTCGCCAGGGTGGGCCGAAATTTGGCCACGGCGGGTTGGATAAAATATTTAGCTTGTTTTGCTACTTCATCCGTTCCCAGATCTTCCGGAGTACCGTCCGACATCAAACTTTTGACATCGTCCATGGACACGCCATGCTGGCACAACAGGCGAGCGTCCGGAGTGATTTCCACCATCCATCCGTCATTGCCCAAGTCCAGTGCCAGTGCTCCCCCCGGTTCCAATTCATAGAACTGGGGAACCTTCTTAATCAAATAGGACCGTGCCTGGTCCCAAGACGATGAAGAGTCGTGACTCATGGGTGTCAATGCATCCGCCCGGTTGTAGAGTTCTCTTGAGCGACGCGGGCACGTAGTAGTTCGAGACGTTTCGTGTTTTCCTCAAGCTTTGGCAGGCGATACTTCCGGTCCATATAGACGACTTGCTCCAGAAGGTCAGCCGCCTCGCGATACAAACCGATGTCTTCGTAGCATTGCGCGAGGACATACCGCGATCCACCCGCCCGCAATTCATCATGACTTCGTTCAGCAATCGATTGGCTGGTCTGGCAACAGGCAATGGCTTCTTCATACCGTTTCTGGATCAGATAGGTCCGTCCCATCATACGCCAGGCGTCGGCTACCCCACCCTGATCGTCGAGACGCCGCATCAACACCAACGATTGCTCGTAACAACGCATCGCCTCGTCGAATTGTCCCGTTTCTCGCGCCACCAAACCAAGATCGGAATACAGAACAGCTTTGCCGGCCTCATCGTGGACTCTGGTCATGATATCCAGCGCTTCCAGATAATAGGCACGTGACCGCTCCCATTCCCCGGCATCAGCCCGCAAATTACCGAGATTCGCCAATGTGGTCCCGATTCCTTTTTCGTCGCCCAAAACTTTCTGCAATTCCAACACTTCTTGGTAGTACGTCTGCGCCGACTCGCGCCGCCCGCTCACAGCGCAGATGTTGCCCAGATTCCCCAGGGTGGCACTGAGCGCCCGTTGATCGCCTGTCAATCGGTCGCATTCCAAGGCTTTCGCGTAACACGCATAGGCATCCGTGTAATGTCCACGCGCGAAGTGTTCGTTTCCTTGTCGATTCAGCTCTTCCGACAATCCATTGCGCAAGGCCATCTACAATCCTTATTGAACGACGCGTTCCACTGCCAGTTTGGCGTCTGTCATGAGGTTAACCCCATCGCCCACCAGAATCGAGTCGAATGTATATTTAAGCAAGCGATGAAGTCCTTCTTTGGCCTTTACCGGGTCCGCATATTTCTCCGCCGCCAACATGCGTAACGAACCGGCAGGCGCGCCGATCAAGGCATCGCCGACGATCAAGACGCCTTTTCCCTGCTGGATGAACAGGGCAGATTCTCCAGGAGATTTTTGATCCAG
>DAISKX010000203.1:0-6807 GCA_036820725.1 Nitrospiraceae bacterium | reverse complement strand
GCAACCGGTCGGAATTTTCGTACGCTCAAAGGCCACACTGGTCCGGTGCGAGGCGTTACTTTTTCGCCCGATGGGCGCAAACTGGCCAGTGCGTCATGGGATCGGACTGTGAAACTCTGGGAGGGCGGACCGGAGCCTGCGGAGTAAGCTAGTCTTCTTCTCCTTCGGGATCGTCCTTTGCCGACGGAATTCCGTACCGCTTGCACTTTTCCCATAAGGCTTTACGGGAGAGCCCAAGCATATTGGCGGCGATCGTCCGGTTTCCCTCGGTCTTGTCCAAGACATCGATAATAAAGTCCCGCTCAAACTGTTCTCTGGCGGCAGCCAGAGAAGTCAGCGTCGCGTCACTGGACTTCTTCCTTCCGACCGAGAGGCCTTCGCTGCAGAATCCACATGATTCTTGCGGAGGCCCTCCGAGATACGGGCAGAACTGGTATCCGCACAGTTCCCAAGGCTGAACTGCTTCCCCCTCCCGCCCAAGAGCGACGGCCCTCTCGACCATATTTTCCAGTTCCCGTACGTTGCCGGGAAATGAGTACCGCAGCAGCAACTCGCGCACCGGCTGCGAGAAGCCTTTGAGATTCTTCCCGAGTTTGGCCGACCGGGCTTGGAGAACCGATTCGGCGATCAGCAGCGTGTCCTCGCGCCGGTCGCGCAGGGGAGGGACGATCACCTGCACGACGTTCAGCCGGTAATACAAGTCTTCTCGAAATCGACCTTGCGCCACCTCCTTCTTGAGATCTTTCTGCGTCGCGCACACCACCCGAACATCGACTTCAATGGTTTCATTTCCGCCAACCCGCTCGAATTGCCGCTCCTGCAACACACGTAACAGTTTCACTTGAACCAACGGCGAAATTTCACCGATCTCATCAAGGAACAATGTCCCTTTGTTCGCCAACTCAAACCGGCCACGACGCTGGCGAAGGGCACCTGTGAAGGCGCCCTTTTCATGGCCGAAGAGTTCGGCTTCCAACAGGGTTTCCGGCAGGGCCGCGCAACTGACCTTGATGAGAGGGCGGTCCTTACGCGGGCTGTTGAGGTGAATGGCGTTTGCAACCAGTTCTTTCCCCGTACCGCTTTCGCCGACCACCAGTACCGTCGAATCGGTTGCCGCAATCATCTTGATTTTCTCCAGGACCGCGCGCATCTGATTATTACGCCCGAGAATGCCTCCGAAGCTGAAGGTGTCTTCCAATACTTCCTTCAGCGCGACATTTTCTCGCCGCAGCCCGAGCACTCTCCCGACACGTTCTACGATCAGGAGCAGTTCGTCCATTTGAAACGGCTTCGTAATGTAGTCGTACGCCCCATGCTTCATGGCGCCTACCGCCGTGTCCACCGATCCGTGCGCCGTGATCATGATGACCTCGGTGTTCGGATTCCGTTCCTTACACACCTTGAGAATTTCAAGCCCGTCCGCCCCTGGTAGACGGAGATCAGTAATGACCAGGTCGAATTGCCGTTTCTCAAGCACGTGAACGCCTTCCGTCCCTGTGGCAGCAGCGGCCACCTCACACTCGACACCTTCCAATGCATCTACCATGGACAGCCGCATCAACGGCTCATCATCGACAATCAAAATCTTCAGTCCCTTCACGATATTTGTCCGATCGCATACCGGTCTTTGACCGCAGGAAGCGAGACAATGAATCTCGTGCCCCGCCCGATTTCGCTGTCCACAAAGATCCTTCCGCCATGACGCTCGATAATGCCGAGGCTGACGGACAGCCCTAAGCCTGTGCCCTCGCCTTCGCTCTTGGTCGTAAAAAACGGGTCAAAAATGCGCGGGAGTACGGATGCCGAAATGCCGCACCCCGTATCCTTGACCTCAATCACGCACTGTCCATCACTGATCGAGGTGCGGATACTCAGCACCCCTCCGGCTTTCATCGCCTGGATCGCATTCAGAATCAGGTTCATCAGCACTTGTTCCATCATGTGCCGGTCGACGAGAAGCTCAGGAAGCTCCGGGGCCAATTCGGTTTCCAGAGCGACCCGATGTGGCACGAAGAGATGGTCCGTGAGCGCCAGCACGCGTTCAATGACCCGATTGATATCGGCCAGCGCCAACTCCGGATCATGCTGCTGGGAAAAATCCAGCAATTGCCGGACGATTTTCTGAACCCGGCGCAGACCGTCCTCCATGGAGGCTAAATATTCCTCCTGCCGGACGACGGATACCGTGCCTTTGCGCAGGTTGTACAAACAATTGAGTATGCCGCCGAGCGGATTGTTGATTTCATGTGCCACCCCGGCCGCCAGTTTTCCGACCGAGGCCAGTTTTTCAGAATTTCTGATCTGTTGCTCGAGCTTCTTGGTCTCGGTCATGTCTCGTGCAATCCCCAGGACACCAAGAATGTCACCTTCCACACCGTGAAGGGGAGACACGCTGACCATCACCGACCGTGGCTCACCACTTTGCGTCAGCACTTCGACTTCATAGACCTGCTTGGCACCGACATCCAGAGTGGTCTTGAGACGACGACCGCGATGTCGTTTGGATAGGAGTGACAGATATGGACGTCCCAGCAGAGCTTCCTTCTGGTATCCCCACGCTTCAATCTTACTGTTTACATAGGTAAAACACTGTTCGCTATCCAATGTGTAGATCACGTCGTTGGCATTTTCCAACAGATTTTCCAGATACTGTTTTGTTTCCTCAATTTCGCGGGTTCTCTCCCCCACCTTGACCTCGAGCTCCTCCTGATACGTCTGCATTTGACGTTCAAGACGCTTGCGGTCGGTAATGTCGCGTAATTGGACCATGATGAGCGGGCGATCACTGTCCCCCACAAGAATGAGGTCCATCTCCGCCGGCGTCTCTTTGCCCTTGGCGTCTCTCACGCTGATCTCCTGGGTCGGCACCTGCCTCTGTCCACCGGATGCCTTTTGAAGCAGCGCCACCATGTCGTCGCGATGGGCCGACGACACTATCTGCAGAATGCTCTGCCCGACCACGCGTTCCTCGGTATAACCCAGCGCCTGTTCTTCCCGCTTATTGACCGCGACGACGATGCCCTCCGCATCGATCATAAAAACAGAATCTGCGACGAGATCGAAGAGGGCCTTGTAGCGGTTCTGGGAGGCCACGAGTTGCCGAGTACGCTCGTTGACGGCCTGTTCCAATTGTGTCGTGTACCGGTGGATCTGCTGTTCCAGCCGGCGGCGCTCGCTGATGTCTCGAACAAACGCTCGCGAATGAACCAGTCCTCCGCCCACGCGCTCAAACAGCGCCGTCGCATGAATCTCGACGTCGATCGGATGGCCGTCACGAGCCAGAAACACGGTCTCCATGGTACTACGCCCATGAGACACCAACTGTTCGAGATACGTCAGGACTTCAGGCTCGCGACCTGTGGGCACTATTTCCCAGAGGTGCATCGCCAACATCTCATCAAGCGAGTATCCCAGCTTCTCGAGCCCCGTCTTGTTCATATGGACGAATTGTCCGGCTTTGTTGAGCTGGCAAATCATTTCCGGCGAGTTCTCGATGAGATCCCGATACTTCTCTTCCAGGCGCCGAACTTCGTCCATTCGCTGTTCGATCTGACCGAATGATTGCTTCAGATTGGATGCCATGCTGTTGAACGCATCGGCCAGGTGTTCGATCTCATCCCCGGTCTTGAGGTTCAACCGCTGATCCAGGCGGCCGCTCCCGATCTCACGCACACCTTCGTGCAACAATCCGATCGGCCGTGCGATCCGCCGGGCCACGGCAAGGCCGGTCGCCCAGAGCACAGCCAGCACGCAGAGCCCATAGAGGGTCACCTGCCACACGAGCCTGGAGAGCGGCGCAAAGGATTCCTCCGGGTCCTGCCGAACAAAGGCAATCCAGCGCTTTCCACCCAGACTATCCTTGGTCAAATCGCCCAGACGAACAGGCGCAAACCCGATGACGGAATTCATGCCGCCATGCGAATCGTTCGCCGCCGTCGTCCATCCCGCATGGGGTGAATTGAGCGCGCCGACCAAATCCGCCGTCACGTTATGCTCTTCCGGAGCCAGGATCGGACAGATCAGCGGGGCCCCGTCAGAATTGAATAACATGGCATGGCCGGTCTTGCCCACGCTCACTTCCGAGATGGAGTGAAAGAGCGTATCGCGCCGCAACAGCACCGTGACGGCACCGATCACGATGTGCTGTTCATCATCGAAAATCGGAGCCGAGACATTGACCACATGCGTCCCGAAGGAGGGCTCGAAAAATATGTCGCTCACGAAGACTTTCCCCAGTCCTTTCTTGAAAACCGATTGCCACCACGAGGTCTTACCATAGTAGTAATCGACCTGAGGAATCGAGCTGACCACCAAAGCTCCACGATTGTCCGTGATGAAGATGCCCACATAGTCGGCCTTGCGGATGTCGTGCCATCGAATCAGATAATTCGTCACAATCCGGTTGATGAAGAGTGGAAACTCACTCTTCCGATCACGCTGACGCCACCGTTGCTGCCAATCCCGGATCATGGACTGAACGGTCTTCTCGTCCTTGTCGGCATACGTTCGATTCGCTTCCGTCACGGCCGTCCGCAGAAAGGGCGCCGTCGCCAACTGCTGCGCCTCATTCACCCCCCGCGTCACCTGCATCTCAATCCGGCGTGCGGCCTCGACGGCCACTTCCTTGAAATTGGCGCCGATGATATCGCGAAGAGCTCGGCGTTCTTCCACGTAAGTCAGACCGAGAGAGAGGAGAAGAGGGAGAAGACCGACCATCACGATGGCCGTGATAATCTTCCGCTGGAGGCTGTGAGACCGGCTCCAGAATGTCATGGTGTGCGAGTACGCCCCACAGGACGCCCCCTCACTGTACCACGGCGAGAGGGACCGTTTCGACGCAGGGTTCGACGGCGTCCTACCCCCGCTTCAGGAGACGACTGGGTCCTCCCGGCCATAACGTAATGAGAGGAGTCGCCACGAAGACAGACGAATAGGTACCGAAAATGACACCCCAGAGCAACGCAAGGGAAAAGTCGTGCAGCACTTCACCGCCGCCGAGTACCAGAGGGATCAACACGATGACGACCGTGAGGCTGGTCACGATGGTCCGACTAAGGACCTGATTGATGGCGACATTCATGATGGTTCCCTCGGGCTCCCGTCGGCGCATTCTCAGATTTTCGCGTATGCGATCGAACACCACGACCGTATCAGTAAGCGAATAGCCCGCCAGTGTGAGGAGCGCAGTCACGACCAGCAGCGTGATTTCCTTGTCCAGGATGTAAAAGGCGCCCAACACCGCCAACACATCGTGGAAGGTCGCCAGCGCCGCCGCCACGCCGAACCGGAGTTCGAACCGCGCCGCAATGTAGAGGACGATGCCTGCAAAGGAGATGAGAATCGCGATCAGGGCATCGCTCTGGAGTTTCTGACCGATCGTCGGCCCGATTTCTGTACTCGACTCCACTACGAATTTATTATCCGGAAACTCCTTTTGAAACACCGCCATCATCTGCTCTGCGGTCTTTTCCTCGATGGTGGTCGATGCTTTGACTCGTACGAGAAGTTTGTTCTCCTGAGCAAATTCCTGCAGCTCGGCATGAGCGAGGCCGTTCGATTCCAGGGCTCCTCTGGCTTCATCGATGTGAATCGGCTTTTCGAATTTGAGTTGAACCGCCGTACCCCCGGCAAAATCGATTCCCATGTTGGCGGCTCCACGCGCGATTTGCACCAGCGCAATGATGCCCAACAGCACCATGACACCGGAAAACGCAAACGCGATCCGCCGCTTGCCCATGAAATCGATATTCGTCTTCCCCAGAATCTCGAACATGCGGGCTCCTTCTTTAAATACTCAGTTGCTCCACCTTCCGACGCTGATTGATCACGTCGAAGATGACTTTGGTTCCAACCAGCGCGGTAAAGAGATTGATCGCGATGCCGAGGCAGAGCGTCACTGCAAACCCTTTGATCGGACCGGTCCCGAACAAGAACAGCGCAAATCCTGTAATCAAGGTCGTGACATGGGAATCCACAATGGTCAGCAATGCCTTATCGTAGCCGTTGTCGACGGCGAGCCGCACCGTCTTTCCCAGCCGTAGTTCCTCGCGGATCCGTTCGAAAATCAGGACGTTCGAATCGACCCCCATTCCGATCGTCAAAATAATTCCCGCGATGCCCGGTAGCGTCAGCGTCGCGTTCAATGCCGCGAGGGCCCCGATCAGACAGACCAAATTCAAGATCAACGCAAAGTCGGCAATCACACCGGACAGACGATAGTAAATCGCCATGAAGACGACCACCAGGATACCCGCGATCAGCGTCGCTCTCACACCCTTTTCGATGGAGTCACGTCCCAGCGACGGGCCCACCGTTAGATCCTGAATAATTTTCAACGGCGCGGGTAGCGCGCCGGCTCGGAGGACGATGGCCAGATTATTAGCTTCCTCCATCGAAAAGGTCCCTGTAATTTGGGCTCGTCCGCCGGTAATTCGCTCCTGGATGACCGGAGCAGAATAAATCGTATTGTCCAAGACGATCGCCATTCGTTTCTTGACATTGTCTCCGGTGATCCGGTCGAACTCCCGTGCCCCCTTGGCATCGAACGTCACCGAGACATATGGCTCATTGAACTGTCCGATCGAGACTCGTGCGTCGCTCAGGACATCGCCGGCCAGCATCACCCGTTTTTTCACCAGGTAAGGGATAAGATATTCCTGCATTCCGTCCTTTTGCGTCACGCGTTCGAACAGAATTTGATCCCCCTCCGGCACTTTACTTTCAAACTGTTTCAGCAACGCGTCCTCACGGTCTTTCCCTTTGAGAATCCGACCCGGCAATTCCACCTTCAACTGGGCCTCTTCATCA
>DAISKX010000202.1:0-6827 GCA_036820725.1 Nitrospiraceae bacterium | reverse complement strand
GGACGATGCCGGCGGTCGCCGCCACCGTCAGCCACGCCTGTGCGCGATAGGCACCGAACAGCACCAGAAACTCGCCGATGAAATTCCCGAGGCCCGGCAGTCCCAGACTCGCGACGGCAAAGAACAGAAGGAACGCACCGAGCTTTGGAACCTTGCCCCACAAGCCGCCCATGCGACGGAGGTCTCGGGTGTGCAATCGCTCTTGGAGCGCGCCGACCAGCATGAACAGCGCCCCGGTGCTGATTCCATGTGCGATCATTTGCATCACGGCCCCTTCCAGAGCCGGATGATTCCCCGCGTACACCCCGAGCAGCACGAATCCCAAATGGCTGACGCTGCTGTAGGCGACCAACCGTTTCAGGTCTGTTTGCGCGAACGCCAGAATCGCACCGTAGAGAATGCCGACCACGCCCAAGAACATGGCGACCGGCGCAAAGTCCCTCGAGGCATCCGGGAAGAGCGGCACGACAAACCGGATCATTCCATACGCGCCGGTCTTCAACAGCAAGCCGGCCAGGATCACGCTGCCGCCGGTAGGCGCCTCCGTGTGCGCGTCGGGCAACCACGTATGAAACGGAAAAACCGGCAGCTTCACCGCGAACGCGGCAAAAAATCCGAGCATCAGCCAGGTTCCCGCCTCTCCGCTTAGGTCCGTACCAAGCAGTTGCCCGTAGTCGAAGGTCCAGGTTCCCGTCTGCGATGCATGGATGGACGCCAGTGCGATGATAGCGATCAGAAGCAGCAAACTCCCGGCCTGAGTGAAGAGAAAAAACTTGTACCCGGCATGTACGCGTGATTCGTGCCCCCAGAGCACGATGAGCAAATACATCGGGATCAGCATGACCTCCCAGACCAGAAAGAATAGAAAGAGGTCCATCGCCAGAAACACCCCGACGACGCCGGTGAGCGTCCAGAGCAGATTAAAGTGAAACAATCCGATCCGCTCCCGTATCTCGCTCCAGGACGCCACCACCGCCATAATCCCCAGGAAGGCCGTGAGCATCGTCAACGAAAGGCTCAACCCGTCCGCTGCAAGGTGCAGTCCAATGCCCCAGCTCGGGATCCAGGACAGGACCCACTCGGGCGACCGGTCCCGTTGTCCGGACAGAAGCTGGTCCGTCCACAGGGAGCCGGCCAGCAACAGCTCCACCACCAGGCACAGCAGCGCAGTCCAGCGCGGCCACTGGGGTCCTCGCCGTTCGAGCCACCAGGCTGTGCCGGCGCCGATCATCGGAATGAGGAGCAACCAAACGAGCGTCATGTAATCATGAACCAGATAAAGACGACGGCGCTTGCGGCGAGCACCGTCGCGTACCACCGTACCAAGCCGGTCTGAGTGGCGCTCAGCGCCTCATGCGCCTGTTCGTGTAGCCGGCCTACCGCCGTATACAGTGCATCGACGGCATCGGTGCGGTTCGCCTCGACCGTGCTCATGAAGGGCTGCACGATGAGACGTTCATAAAGACCATCAAACCCCCAGCCCTTGAACCACCAGCGGTGAAGGAATGCTGTAAAGCCCGTCCGACCGAGGCCGGCGAACCATGCCGGCATCCCACGATAGAGCAAGTAGGCAGCGCCTACCCCCGCCAGCGACAGCAGGGCAAGCAAAGCCTGGTTCATGGCTTCCGCCGTCATGGAGTAGGACACTCCCGAGTGAGTGACCGGCACGGCGCTCTCCAGGAAGCGACTGAAGATCGGCTGGTCGCCGAGCGTCCGCGGGAGCTCGAGGAAGCCGGCCAGAATGCTCAGTGCTGCCAACACCGCAAGCGGCACGGTCATTACCGGCCCGGGCTTCACCTGAGGCAGGGTCTTAATCTCGCCAAAAAACACGAAGAACAGCAGGCGAAAACTATAGAGCGCCGTGAGGAACGCCCCGAGGACGCCCCCGAGCCACAACCAGGTTCCTCCCTGCGGGGAGGTGAAGGTTTCCCACAGGATCCAATCCTTGCTGTAGAACCCGGCCGTCAAAAGCGGCAAGCCGGCGAGCGAGGCGGCCCCGGCAAGAAAGACCCAAAACGTAAGCGGCAGGTGGCGGCGCAAGCCTCCCATGCGAAACATATCCAGTTCGTGATGAAGACTCATGCTCACGACCCCGGCTGCGAGGAACAAGAGCGCCTTGAAGCAGGCATGGGTCAGGAAATGAAACATCGCCGCCGCCGGCGCTCCCACGCCGAGCGCCACGAACATGTACCCGATCTGGCTGATCGTCGAATAGGCGAGCACTCGCTTGATGTCCCGTTGCACCAGCGCGCTGAAGGCGGCGGATAGCAGCGTGACCAATCCGATGACTGCAACAAGATGTTGGATGGCCGGGGCAAGCCCGAACAGCGCCTGCGTGCGTGCGAGGAGATACACGCCCGCCGTCACCATCGTGGCGGCATGGATGAGCGCGCTGACCGGTGTCGGACCGGCCATCGCGTCGGGAAGCCAGGTGTGAAGGGGGACTTGGGCAGATTTGCCGATTGCGCCGATCAGCAGCAGCGCGGTGGCAGTCATCGCAATGGCTGACCCGATCTCCCACTGCTCCGACGCGCGCCGTATGACGTCTTGGATATCGACTGTGCCCAGCTCGGCAAAGAGGAGAAACAATCCGATGGCGAAGGCGCTGTCACCGATGCGGGTGATGATGAATGCCTTCCTCGCGGCACGCCCGTTCGCCGCCTGCTCGTACCAGAAGCCGATGAGGAGATAACTGCAGAGCCCGACCCCTTCCCAGCCGAGATACAAGAGGAACAGGTTGTCGGCAAGGACCAGGATCAGCATCGTGGCGACGAAGAGGTTCATGTAGGCGAAGAATCGCCGGTACCCCTGGTCGTCCGCCATGAACGCCGACGAGTAGAGATGAATCAGGAACCCGACCCCGGTGATGACCAGCACCATGACCAGAGATAAAGCATCCAGATCAAATCCGAGCCGGGAGGAGAAGGGACCCGCCTCCACCCACGTCCAGAGTTCCTGGGTGAAGCGGCCGTCAGGAGGCGGCGATGCGAGGAAGGCCGTGGCAATCACGAATGCCACGCCGGCCGAAAGCCCGATCGAGCCGACTCCAATCCACGCGATGCCGCGCCTGGACAACCAACCGCCGGCGCCGGCCAGACAAACGAAGCCTGCCAGCGGAAGCGCCGGGACCAGCCAGAGCCATGGCAGCAACATGTCCATACTCACCGGTGCATCTAGGGAAAGAGCTTATGGCAAATGGCCTATGGCGTATGGCAAAACACGGAGACGGAACAATCAAGTTCACATCTCTTTGTTCGTGCTATTAGCTATAAGCCACCGGCTTTAAGCTCCTATTCCCTGTTCATGCTATCGGCTATAAGCTCTTCACTTCTTTGTTCGTGCTATCAGCCATCAGCTATCTGCTCCTATTCCAGCATTTCACACTAACCCCGCATGGTGCTCAGCGCGTCAATATCCATAGTCCTGAAGCGCTCATACATCAGGAGCACCAGGCCCAAACCGACGGAAACCTCGGCGGCAGCCAAGGTCAGGATGAAGACAAACATGACCTGACCGTCCGGCTGTCCCCACGAAGCGCCTGCTGCAACAAAGGCCAGGCCTGCGGCATTCATCATGATTTCGATGGACATCAGGACGTACATGATGTTCCGGCGGACCAACAGGCCGGTGAGCCCCAATGCAAATAAGATCGCTGCCAGTCCCAATGCGCCCTGCACCATGCTCCTACTCCTTCGGTTCGCGCCGGCCCAGGTGATAGGCGCCGATGATTCCAGGCAGTAGTAGCAGCGAGCCCAGTTCCACCGCGATGAGGTAGGGACCGTACAGAGCCAGGCCGACCTCCCGCGGACCGACCACGGAACTTTCTCCGGACGGGGTCCGGTGCCACACGAGGTACAACACTTCCACCAGCAGGACGGCGGCCAGCAGGCTGGGCCCGGTCCACATGCCCCGGACAAGCCATCGCCGCTCCTGCTCGACTTCGCGGAGGCCTTGATTGAGCATCATCACGACGAAGACGAACAACACCATGATGGCCCCGGCATACACGATCACCTCCAGCGCGGCAATGAACGGAGCACCGAGGAGATAGAAGACCACGGCCACCGCCAGGAACGAGACGATGAGGTAGAGCAAGGCATGCACGATATGGAGTTGGGTGATCACTCGAAGCGTCGCAATGACGGCCACCGCGGCGGCGACCAGGAACAGGACCGTCGTCATGGCAAGAAACTCCGCACGTCCACCGGCGGCAGTTCGTTCTCCGCCTCGCCCTTCTCTTTATTCCCGATGCGTACTCCGGCGACGCGATAAAAGTTGTACTCCGGGTATTTCCCGGTCCCGCTGATCAACAAATCTTCCTTCTCATACACCATATGTCTCCGTTCGTATTCGCCCTGCTCGAAATCCGGAATGAGCTGAATCGCGTACGTCGGACAGGCCTCCTCGCAATGACCACAATAGATGCAGCGTGAGAAATTGATCCGGAACCAGGCCGGATACCGGCGGTCATGCTCATCGGGCGCCTCGGTCGCTTGCAGCGCGATGCAATCCACCGGACAGGCGGCTGCGCAGAGATAGCAGGCGACGCAGCGTTCTTCTCCGTCGGGATCGCGTGTCAACACGATACGGCCCCGCCATCGCGGCGGCAGATACGGCCGTTCCTCCGGATACTGCACCGTGATCGGCCGGCGGAATGTCCGTTTGAAGACGACCCACAATCCCTGGAGCAGGGATACGATGGCCCCCAGCCAGTTCTGCCCAACCGGAGTATCCTTTAACGATCGATCGGACATGTCACGTCCCTTTCCAGCTCAACACCACCGCGCCGGTGATCAGCAGATTGGCCAAGGCCAGCGGCAGCAACACCTTCCAGCCGAAAGACAGAAACTGGTCGAACCGCGGCCGGGGGAACGTCGCCCGCAAGAGGAAGAAGAGACAGATGAAGACACCGGTTTTCACGGCAAACCAGATGAGCGGCGGCAGCCAGGGACCCTGCCAGCCTCCGAAGAACAGGACCACGATCATGGCCGAGATCAAGGCGACACCCAGATATTCCCCCACGAAGAACATGCCGAACTTCATGCCGGAGTATTCGGCGTGATAGCCGGCCACGAGTTCGGCATCCGCTTCCGGCATGTCGAACGGCGCCCGATGCGTTTCGGCGAGTCCCGCTACCATGAATCCGACGAAGCCCAGACATTGGGGGACCACGAACCATCCATCGGCCTGGGCCTCGACGATGCGGCGCAAATCAAATGACCCGGCCAGCAGCACCACGCCCATAAGAGAGAGTCCCATGAAGACCTCATAGCTCAGCAATTGCGCGGTCGCGCGCAAGCCCCCCAGCAGCGCATACTTGCTGTTCGAGGCCCAGCCGGCCAGGACGACGCTATAGGCAGCCAGAGACGACATGGCGAGAAAGAACAACAGCGCAATATTCGAATCGGCGACTCCGATCCCTGGGGCGAACGGCACCACCGCAAAGGACATGAGCGAGGTGATAACCACGATCGTCGGGGCGATCACGAAGACGCGCTTGTCGGAGAACGGAGGAATCCAGTCCTCTTTCGTGAAGATCTTGATCATGTCGGCCAAGGATTGCAGGATGCCGAAAGGACCGGCGCGATTTGGACCGCATCGTTCTTGCCATAATCCCAGCAGGCGCCGCTCGACCCAGATCAGCAGAGCCGCCAGGCTGAGCACAGCGGTCAAGACCCCGACACTCATGACGAACGACCATAACCACGGCGTCATGTCGGGCCATCCTTCCGGATCGTGCACCAAGCGGGCAGTGGAAGAGCGAGACCGTCGCCCAGGCGTGACAACCCGACCGTTCCGGGAGGAACCGACTGATCGATCGCCAGAGGCAACCGGATCGTCTTTGTCCCGAATGAGGTAAGGACTGCATCCCCCGATCCGCATCCTATCCGAGCCGCATCGTCGGGATGCATCGCGACCGAGGCCTTCGGAATGCGGGTCGAGAGGGCCGTCGCAACGGAACTGAGTTCCTCGCTGCCGAAGATTTCATAGCGCGGCAGCGCGAGCCACTCCGTCGAACGGGGCTGAAAGGCAGGGGGAATCCGTACGTCATCCCGGGGTGACCGATCCGTGGCCCGCGGTTCGATCAGTCGGGGGCCGAGCATCTCGTCCCGGAGCGGCCCACCCACTTCTTCCTGAAATTTGTTCAAGGCTTGGTTGCTGTTCCATCCCGGCGCCCACATCTGCGGTTTCAATGGGGACGGCACGGCTTGGTGTGCTCCTTCCATGGAAAAAGCGAAGGGGGAATCCGGATCCGCAGGCGGAGGAGGTTCGTGCACCGTGAGATGGGCCACGATGGCCGTTCGGCCGCTGTACCGTTCCGGCTGTCGCGGAATTTTCCGTCCCGTCAGCCTAAAATCAGCATGAGGAAACTGGTCCTGGATCGGCCGGAACTCCGGCATGTCGCGACAGAGGTCCCGCACGACATCGTCCAGCCCCTTCCAGCCGACTATGGCCTCATAGCGCGGCCTCCGTTCACCCGGCAAGGATCGTGCGACATCGCGCAACCACCGCCAACTCTCTTGGATCGTTCCCGAGGGGACGAAGACTTGATAATAGCGCTGCGCTCTTCCCTCGTAGTTGACGATCGTCCCATCGCTTTCGGCAAATGTTGCCGCCGGTAAGACCACATCGGCTGAATCCGTCGAACGATTTACGAGATGGTCCAGCACGACCCATGAGACCCGGTCCTCCACCGGCTTCTCCCCGTCCAACGCCGCCCGCCGCGAGAGATCGTTTTCCAGCACGAGCACTGTCTCTGCCCGCCTGCCGCGGAGCGCCTCGTACGCCGCCTCCAGCGGCTGACCGCCGAGCAACGCTGCGCCCAC
>DAISKX010000201.1:0-6840 GCA_036820725.1 Nitrospiraceae bacterium | reverse complement strand
GGGGTCGAACCTACGGCCCGCTGATTAAGAGTCCCGCCGAAACCCTGCACACCGTGACCCATCCTGAGGAATCAGAAGGCAATATTGAGGAAGATGACTAGGCGTGGCAACGCTTGGATCCTACGGGGTCACGGTTCTTTGGCACCAGATTGGCACCAAAGGAGCGAGGAGGACCGATTGAACCAAGTAGAATGCGATCTGCGGTGTACGAATTTCTGATAACCCCGCTTCAGGCGGAGAAATAGAAGCCATTACCCTCACCCTTCAGGGGAGGGGACGAGATTGCTCTTCCCATCCATCTTCCAGGGCACACATACTCCCTTTACTATCACGTTTTCCGCACCCTCGGCCGTCAGCATCTGGCAAAGTGGTGCACCGCTCAGCGTTCGGGGGACGGATCGACGGCGTTCGGCTCGATCTTGCGCGGGCTCGGCGCGCGCAAGTACCGCAGCCCGGTTGTGATTACCTCGAGCTCGGAGCGTGCATCGCTCCTGTGCATCGCCTCGTCGAGCACCGAGCGAAGATCGACCCGCGCGTCGGGCAGGCGCGTGACGCGCCAGGTAAAGGTGTAGTCGGGGTAGCCGGCGCAGGTCCAGCCGGGGCAGGGGTCCAATTTGACGGTTTCGACAACTTCGTCGCCGACATGAAGTAGCACCCGGTAAACGGATGTTCCACCGGTACCAGGGGTGTGTTCGTCGCGTCGTGTCGGGTGGGATCGACCAGCGTCATCAATTCGAAGAAGGTTGGAAGTCGCCATCCAGGTCGCCCGCCGACAGACTTCAGCCCACACAATACCCGGGCGTTTCTCCATCGAGTCTCGGCGGGACCCGGAGTACGTTCCCAAATGAGTTGCGTTTCGCGGTCGAAGACGGCTTCTCCCTGGAACTCTCCTAAGATCAGGAATCGCTGGCTTGGTCCGTCATGAGATTGGAGCGGCACGGCCAACGTTCCATCAATGATAGTCAGTAGAACCCCTACCAAGGTCATCAACCTGTGCAAGTCCAGTGAGTTGGCTGAAGGTTTTACTGTCCACATGGTGGTGCACATCTCCATTTCCTAGTCGGGCGATGGCCCGACAACCCTGAGGCTCAGCAAAAGCCGGACCCGGAGCGTACTCGATAGGATAGAAGGAGAAACAATTGAGAGGGCCGTACTTGCAGACCGGCGGACTAACCCATCAATTTGCTGGTATTTTGGTTGAAAACAAAGTACGCAGCTCAAACAAATGATTAGGGAGTTCAAGAGGAAACCCGACCGAGAAGAGGCTGCTGGTCCTATGTTGAACCGACAAAAGTCAAAATTTGGTTCTGAAAGAAGATGACTGAGAAGGCTACCAGAGGAGCGAGGGGACTGACCTTACTGGATGCGCCCTGTAGACAAATGGGAGCAACGTGTATCCTAACTGATACGTTGCCTGTACCGGATAGGATACCTATCGATTATTTATCTCTCGTTATTTTGTTCTCCATGCTAACACCCATCTAACACTTGCATCTGGACCCCATTAGCACCCCATGGGCCCAGGTTTGCTGTGGCCCTGTACCCACCAAGACGGGGGCTAACAGCTGGAGCAGACGCCAGGACAAACGGAGCGGAATTTTTTGGGGGACACAAAAAAGGAATGGTCACATCTCGTGATGGCGGGTGTACAAACAGATTGACTAGCGAGTCGGCTTTAATGCGCGGCCGATTTCCCACACAATGTAGATGGCCAAAACTCCTATTACTAATACCAGAGGCATGATCGACTCCTTTTAAGTGCCGTCCTGCGAACGCTATAAAGCAATCTCGATGCCCGGGATGCTGTAGGAGAGAATCCTTCTTTGGCTGGGCTTTCACTCGGGCAGGATATACGTGCTTTCACTACTGAAAGAAACGAACGCACAATGAGATACTCATCCAGATACTCATCTGTATCTCATGGGATACTAGCAAACCGGAAACACTGCCAATTCACCCCGGCGCTGGTAATCGATTAGGGTTTCGGAGAAGTACATTAATTATAAATGGCTCGCTTGAGGGCTTTCGGGAGCTCGTCTGTGATATTCGCTTTTTCAAAATAGATAAATGCTCCTGATGACAGCATCAGCTTCTCGGCGGCAGCAATGGACGAGAAGCCGATAATCTTGATGTGAGGAAAGTCCTGGGTGATAAGCTGCGTCGCTCGTGCACCATCCATCAGAGGCATCACAAAATCCATCAGGACAATGTGGGGCTTCAATCGTCTGACCAACTCTACGGCAGTGCGCCCGTCGGCCGCCTCTCCGACGATATGAAGGCCGTGATGCTCTTGTAGGAGCTCACGTATCCCGTCGCGCACCCCGTCATGATCATCCACAATCAGGACGTGGGTGGGTGGGTTCAGCTCCACATTCATGATGCACCTCCGCTTCGGTAGTCGGCCATGTTCTGCGGAAATACCTTACCTAATTTAGAGGGGACCATAGCTTTAAACAATCTCGCATATATACGTAGGATACCCAAAGCACATTTCACCAAGGGATAATGCACGTATTAGACTGGTCGTTGCTTTTGCGAGGTTGTCCACGGAGGCTCCCCAATGCTGGTGTCTCAGGTAAACTCTTCTTGGCTTTCAACACCTCCCGTACGCATCGCATGATGATCCAACGGAGGGTCATGAGGTCAGATATGCCCGACCCGATCGCGCGTTCCACTCGTGTGCTGATCGTCGATGATTTTGCAGCCTTCCGGCAAGGCGTGCGGGCGCTGCTTGAGGAGATCTCGGGGATGGAAGTGGTGGGTGAAGCGGATGACGGCCTAGCGGCCGCTCAATTAGCCGACACACTGCGTCCCGATGTCGTACTCATGGATGTGCACATTTCACGAGTGGATGGAGTGACCGCGACCCGTCAGATTACGGCGCGCGCTTGCCACAAAACGGTGATTATCGGGCTTTCAGCCATCCCCACCCCGCAGGATGCGGCGGCGATGCGGCAGGCCGGTGCCCGAGGGTTTATTCCGAAAGGGACAAATCTACTCACAGCTTCTACCAGCTATTCACGAGGCAATGCGTAATATCAAGCTTTCCCCAGAATGAGGGACTCCGTTAAGCTTTGAGCGGCGCTTTTTCGCTCTCTTCACACGCCTAACCATCCCGCAACCGCCATCAACATATATATCCAAGAAAAGACACAGTGATCGAGGGAAGATGACCTCTCCTTCCAAAGTGACATGGCACTCATTGCCCCAAAAAAGAGTAGGCGTATCGAGAGACACATACGAAGCAAGGTCGCTTTCCACCCGACAACCAGCGGCAGCATCACCTGAACGAGCGCCCCGAATCTCATAGCACTATTACACCTACATACGCGAAAGGCATTGTTATGAAGACACAACTGCGAGCCAGCGGAGTCGCTCAATTACCTCGTTGAGTTTCGCTTCTTCCGGTTGTATTGCAACGTGCGCCGTATTCAATGCCGCATTTCCGTCATTATAAGGTCCATCCGGGGCGATATTGGCACTATCAAAATCTTTGTAGCGATAGATGAGCCATTGCTTTCGTATGGCCAGCATTGATCGATACGCCTGAAACAGTGCACCATGGTCCAGTTGCCACACGAAAATCAACTGCAGGATGTCATGGTGGCATCGTTGCAGTGCACTCTGCACCCACGTCCACTCCTCCGAAGTGGATCTGAAGGATTGCAAAGGACCTAGCAACAATGCATGACGAGCATGGTCCTGGCATTCTTCGTTGAGCCACATGAAATCTTCGTCTGCTTTCAAAAGAGTCACAAGACTTTCGTGGGAGGGGCGTCTGGAACGGCGTACCTCTCGATTTTGTATGGATGCACCATGTCCTCTCGCGACATCTCTGGGAATTTTCTCCACTGGTTCCTCTTGCCTAGGCACGTCTGCCTGAGGTTCGGCGCTCTCCTGACGTCGTGCCTCACGCACGATTTTCCATATTTCACAAAAGCGTAAATGCGCGCTAACCGCATTGCGAGAGCCGAATTTCCTCAAACAATGACGGCACGAAAACTCAGGCTGAGGCTCTGGCATGACCAAAGTTCCTTTTTGAGATTGAATTCAGGTAAGAATCAGTTCCGGTACCGGTTCTAAAGGATGAGCCGAGAGTATTTTTGGTTACGGAGAGGTCGTATCGTCCTCGCAGCCTTGTATTGGTGGTGCTTTCTTGGGGACCCTACATTGTTAGAACAAGATTCTGACCTTCGTTAACGTATTTAGTGTGCTCATTTTGTACTCAACTCCACCTCACTCCAGCTCATCACTACGCTTGTTTGATGTTACGATGTTCTTTTGAGAGTAATTAGGTTGGGGTTTTAGTTTATGAAAAGGAGTTGATGCTATGGATTCTCAGTTTTGGATAAAGGCCTGGAACGAGGGTAGAACAAATTTTAACCAGGAGGATTACCACGATAAACTTACGGAGTACTTTCCTCAGTTAAACCCTAGAAAGGGGCAAAGAGTACTCGTTCCCCTATGTGGAAAATCCAAAGATCTTCTTTGGCTCCATGGATTGAACCTTCATGTCCACGGGATTGAATTGCATGATCAAGCGGTGGAATCTTTTTTTTCGGAGAATGAACTCTCGCCCCTAAAAAAGACCCAAGAAGAAGATTTTATCCATTACACCCACGAAAATATCGTCATCAGCTGTGGGGACTTCTTTAAGCTCAACGAAAACGATACCTACGATTTCATTTACGATAGGGCTTCACTCGTGGCCCTGCCTTCTGCAATGAGAAAAAGTTACGCTCAGATGATCAAGCAGTCCCTCAAAAAAGGGGGGAAATGCCTTCTCATCGTGTATGAATACGATCAATCAAAACTGGATGGGCCACCCTTTAGCGTTGATACCGATGAAATTCATGAGCTTTATGAAGATCAGTTCGTCATTAAACTGGTGGAAAGCAAAAAGCCGACTAAAGAAGGGCCTAGGCTCTCATCATTAGACAGTCTTAAACAGAACATCTACATTCTTGAAAAGATCCATCAATAGGCCCACGAATTCTGCAAAGTGGTCGAACGTGTCAAACATATTTCGGCTTCCCCAACCCCCGTCTGCAGTATGCGCGAAGGGGAAACAGTCTCGCTTGCTGAGCCCACACGCAGGCGGCGATAAAGGTCGCTCATTATGCGTTGGCGTTCCCTATTGGGGGAGTGGAATCGTTAGAAGAATCCCACCCATCACGTCTCCCGCCTTGAAATCCCTCTTTGGGCTTCGTGGGTGCACATTGTGACAATCGGCACACTGCGAAGACAGAGCTTTATCGGGATAGAGTGCTTGGAAGACGCGAGCCCTGCCCTCGGTTGTAACGCCTGCATAGGGAGCATTGGTATTCTCGAGGATCTTCGTAAGCGCGGTCCGCTCGAACTCTGTCGTTGGGGCATTCCTTTTATTTATCGGCCAACTGCTGATCAGCCGGAATCGAATCCCATTTGGTTGTTTCGCCACGAGCCGCCCCGTTTCGAGTAAAAATTGGGCGGGTAAAGGGAGATCTCCGTCTTCTCTCCAGTGTTCCGAGGCGAAGAAAATGCCTCGCGCCTGTATCCGCTCCACAATCTCGGTCGTGTAAAAAGTTCGATCCGCCTGGATCACACTATGGATATAATCCGCGACAGTTTTGGGAGAGATGCACTTGGGTGGATCTGTCTCCTTGCCCGCAGCGGAGAACACCCACTGACCGAGTAGGCAAGTGGAGATGGTTCCAACAGCGAGTCCCAAACAAAAGCCTCTCATGTTCATGATGCGTCCTCCATTTCTGCTTGTGGCTTGATTCGCTCATTGGCAACCAATACCACCGAACAGCTATGCGAGTCGATAAGACAGCTTCCCGTTCCGCGCCCGTGGTCGGTACCTTGATCCCTGTGCATGTGAAATGCGAACTCGGAAACTTCGGAGAAGGAAAGATTTGGCATAACTCTATCCTAGGTGTCGGGAACAAAGAACAAGCCATTCAGATCATTAAGGATTCAATTGGTCGACTTACTGAAGAGGCAGCCAGAAGTTCTTTCAAGACTCGCGACGAAATGTAGTCGGAGGAGGAGATGAGCAATTGTGAAGTAGACAACCTTGCACACCTACCGATATGGCTGTAGCTCAAGCCTGTATCGGCTGCCACAATGCCCATTCCAATAGCCCCCCCGCCGTGACTTCAGATTGAACGATGTAATGGGAGGCATTGTGATCACCTTAGCCGTGGGGCCATGACTCGTCGGAGAGGCACGGAAGGTTACAGCCATTGAATGCATGGCATCACGAAAATGTGAAAGGGCACCCCCATCCGTTGCTGCACCTCCAGTTCCCGTTCAAACGCTCGAACGCGATCTCTGAAACTGGCCAGGCGATCGTCGGGGATAGCTAGGAGAAGGACGCTATTCTCGCCGCCCCACATTACTGACCCAGGCACCGTGCCCGTAGCTCCCTTGCCTTGTGCGCCATCAAGTCGCGTGTAGGGTAGTTGTTCATGATCGACCCACGGGAGAACTTCCCCTTCCATCGACGTGCGGAAAACCATCATCACCATCTGCATTGTTCATCCTCCCTCATCACAGGTGCATGTTCATCGCTGACTGGACTGTACCAACATTGCCATGCGCGTGAGGTCAGGCCGTGACCGGACTGATTGTACGACTGTTGCCGACAGTCGAGTTTTCAGTCATATGGGAGATGGGAGGGTAGGTTGGCAATACGGAATAGTCAAGGTTGATTCATGGGAGCTCACAAGCCTCACATGCCTGTTCACAAAGGCCCTTAAGGGGTTGCTAGACACTCTGGAGGACCGGTAGATGCCACGGTAAGATGCTTCTGAGAAGGCCTAATGGCACCCGAGAAGTACTCCCGGTTCAACTCCC
>DAISKX010000200.1:0-6845 GCA_036820725.1 Nitrospiraceae bacterium | reverse complement strand
GATCGGGGACTTCGTGACGCTCTTTCAGGGTGTCACATTAGGAGGGACCGGAAAGGAACGAGGTAAACGCCATCCCACATTGGGGAATCACGTGGTGGTTGGAGCCGGGGCAAAGATCCTCGGAGGCATTAAGGTCGGCGACAATGTGAAAATCGGCGCCAACTCTGTGGTGCTGAAATCCGTTCCAGCAAACTCAACGGTGATCGGAGTGCCCGCTCGTATTATTAAGTCGGAAGGCGAACGGCTCCCGGATTTGATGATGGATCATACGAATATGCCGGACCCTATCGCTGATCGCTTCTCCTCCCTCGAGCAGGAGCTCATCGAGCTTCGTAAGAAGGTCGAGAACCGGGACGCCGGTCCTCACTAAATTCGAGATGGTGAATGCCAACATGCTGAAGAAACCGAGGCCGGCTCGATTGACGAAGGATCGCACCGGTGGGACTGATCAGTTCGACAGGCAGGTACTCATGATCTTCTTCCGTTCATCACCTTGTAGATTCTGAGCGCCGGCCTCTTTGCTGCAGCTTTTCATCTTTGATTGCTGAGATGCTCCGCCTGTCGCTGCCTTCGAGGATTTTGCCGAAAGACACTCTTTCATAAGTGCATAAGCGCTTTCCGTTCGGGACCTTTCCCCTCGCCACTCAAACCTTTTCATCGGCCTGCCGCATATCCATATGGCGGCATGGCCAGGATGATTGCCAAGCATACAATGGCAACCGATGTGCACGTCTGTTTCATCTCGCGTTCATCCCTCCTTCACGTATGGCCAATTTCGCCCGACTATAGAGATTCTGTGTGCGTCGTCCCTGTGGTGGCATGCAAGGGCAATCACCTGATGATTCCCGGTTGTAACCTTCTCAAGGCCGGGCCGCATTCAGCGGTTGAATCGCCGTATGGTGCCCGATGCGGTCCGTTGTTGGCGCGCCCCTCCGTCTCGTTGACAGGAAGGGCATCGGGGCTATACTTGACTGGGTATCGAGGAGACGTCATGGATTGGTATCTTGCACTGTGGACCGGCATGAGTTGGATGTTCAGCGGAGGCATTCTGTACCTTGTGTATCGCTTTGGCTTGAATAGCGCGAGGGAAAAGGGATTACGGGTCAAGTCATGGCGGAGCATCGTACTGCTGCTTGGCTTCTTGGTTGCGGTGGCTATGTTCGGGACGGACTATCCCGATGAAGGACTGCTCGTTGCGTTCGATGAGGAAGACTATGCCAGGTTTGTCGGCGTGTTTACCATCGTGATTGCCGCCTACATCTTCGGCTATATAGATGGGAAGTATCCTGAGCTACTCGGCAGTCGGGAAACAAAAAACGATCGCGTGATGTCTTCGGCGGTGTGAGGTGCGCGAGGTTCGCGACGTGAGGAATAACGAGCGTCAGGTTTGCGAACGCCGCCGAGATGTGAGGCGGCAGTATCCGCCAGCGGGCCGTGTCCCGTGAGCGCCCAGTGTCTTCTTTTCAACATCCCTCCACTCTCAGTAATCGACCCGCATCAAATACAACCCGTGAGCAGGCGCAGTCTTTCCTGCAGCAGACCGATGGCGGGCATCGAGAATCGTCTCCATACTTTCGACCGTGCGCTTTTGCAGCCCCACTTCCACGAGTGTGCCGATCATGGCACGGACCATCTGCTTCAGGAATCGATCCGCGTAGGCTGCGATCACAACGGTCTCGCCGAGTTGTTCCACGGCTAAGCGTTGCAGATGGCAATGAGGATTCTCATTGTCGGTGGGAGACCCTTCAAAACTGGAAAAGTCGTGCGCGCCAACGAGATGAGTCGCCGCTTCGGACATACGCGCAACGTCCAATGACTTATAGATCGTCCACGCGCGCTGTCGCTGAAGAGGCGAACGCTCGGACCGATTCAGAATGTGATAATCGTACTGTTTGCCACGGGCGGAATACCGTGCATGAAAACTATCCGGAACCTGTTCGACCGACCGTACGCTGATGTCTTTAGGGAGATACGAATTTGACGCGCGCAGCCATTGGTATGGAGCAAGCTCACGAGTCGTCATGAAGCTTGCGACCTGACCGAGGGCGTGAACACCCGCGTCTGTGCGGCCTGCGCCGACGATTGGGATACGGACCTGTGCGATGCGTTCCAGTACCTCTTCGATGGCCGCTTGGATGGTGGGATGGCCGCGCTGTCGTTGCCATCCCGCATAATTGCTGCCGTCATATTCCAGCGTCAGTTTGAACGTTGGCATGGCAAGCACGGGCGGTTGAAAGTCCGCCTTGGTGTCACCGCGTCGGAACTGTCATTTGGCAGACACTCGGCTGGGTTGAAGGTAGGCTCTTACGCCGTCTACAATCGATTCAGCGATATGCTTGAGAAACGCTTGGGTGCGCATCTGTTCTTCCTCGGCCGGATTGGACATGAATGCGATCTCAGCCAGGATACTGGGCATGGTGGTAAAGCGAAGCACATAGAAGGGGGCCGTTTTGACACCGTGGTCGATGGTGCTATAGCGACCGTTTAGCCGGGTGACCATGGCCTGTTTCGCAGTCCATGCCAGTTCCAATGAATCCTCGATCTTCTTGCTGGTGAGGAGATCTGCAACCAGGTATTCCCAACCTACCCCCGTATTGTTCAATGGCGTTCCATTTTCTCGGGCGGCGACCTCCAGAGCCCGTTGATCCTTGGCTTCACCGAAATGGTAGATCTCCAAGCCTCTTACGCCCTTATGCGGATGGGAATTCACATGAATCGACACGAAAAGATCCGCATCCTTACTATTCGCGAATTTCGCGCGATCTTCCAATTCGATGAAGACATCCCGATCCCTTGTCATGAGGACTCGGGTATTGGCCACCTTGCCGAGCATGTCTTTCACCAGCGAGGCAACTTTGAGGGTGATGTCCTTTTCAGTCGTGCCATGACGGCCGATTGTTCCGGGATCCTTTCCTCCATGGCCGGGGTCAATCACGATCGTCCTCACGCCATCGGACATCTTCGGCAGGGCAATGACAGCGGGTTCCGAGACCGTAGGACTTGGAATCACAGGCGCGGAGGGCGTAGTCGTCGCGGGAGCGGCGGGAGTCGACGGCCGAGCCAAATCCCCTATCTGACGGATCTCATCTTGCGGACGATGATAGACGTCGACGACAAGCCGATCAGGGTTCGTCAGGGCAAATACTTTGTATTTTTTGGGAGAATTCGATTGCAGCGTGATCGCGACGGTACGCGGATGACTTTGGCTGACCATAAACGGCCTTGGTATCGTCCCTCCTGATACGCGTAGCCGTGAGGATTTTCCGAGTATCGTATTTTTGACTTCAATAGTCACGCGGTCGGGATTGGAGTGTTTGTGCTGGCTATAGGTGGCAGTACGATTCAGGTCGAACACCAATCTTGTGACCTCGGCTGAAGACCAAGTCCGGATATCACGCACGATTGTGGGATATCGGGAAGCGGGTGACGATTCCTGCTTGGTCGGCTGAGCAGAACCCCCGATTGCTCGTCGGAGCCCGTCGCGTGCCGACCAAGCTGATCCAAGGGTGATATCAGCTCGAGCCGTATCCAACTCTTTGAAGAGACTAAGAGATAAGCTGATGAAGAAACAGAGGATGACCGTGATACAGCAGGGGTAATGGGTCAAGCGGATACTCCTTGACGCTTGGACCGATAAAGCGTTTTCTCAGATGTGTATGGTATTGTCAAGAAAAGCACTTAAATAATCAATGCATGATTGAGACAACATGGCGACGACGTTGATTATCGACGGGTACAACCTTCTGGGTGCGCATCCGATCCAGAACCAGGGGAATACCTTATCCCAGTCGGGACGAGAAAAATTACTACGCACCTTAGCGGCGTATCGCCAACGAAAGGGGCATGCCATTCTGGTGGTCTTCGACGGATGGCGGACAGGCTCGACCCTGGAACAACATGAATATCGCTCCGGAATCGATGTCGTGTATTCGCGACGAGGCGAGCGAGCAGATCAAGTCATTCAGCGGCTTGTACGGGACTACGGGACCTCGTGCGCCGTGGTGTCTTCAGATCATGAGGTTGTCGATTCAGCCCGTCTCGCCGGAGCCTTTGTCATTTCGGCAGCAGAATTTTGGAGCAGGTTGCGCACCTCTCCACCTGTCCGTGACATGCAACGCTTCAAGGAACTTGACTCGGAAAGAGGTGCGCCCTTCAGCGCGCGAACCGAGAAAAAAGGCAATCCGCGTAAACTTCCAAAGTCTGAACGGAAACGACGCCGACAGCTTAAGGGATTCTAAACAGCCGGCGCGCGTTTTCGGTCGTCAGCCGATAGATCTCGGCGAGATCTGAAACGGAGGCAATGGTTGCCAGTGTTTCGGCCACGTATCGTACGAATGCCGGTTCATTCCGCTTGCCTCGATGTGGAACGGGGGTCAGATACGGACAATCCGTTTCAATCAGTATCCGGTCTAATGGAACCGTTTTCGCAATGTCTCTCAGCATCCCGGCGTTCTGAAACGTCAGAATGCCGGAGAAGGACAGATAGAATCCGAGATCCAGCGCATCCTTCGCGAGCCACGCGTCTCCGGAAAAGCAGTGAAATACACCACCCACCTCCGTTGATCGCTCATCCTTGAGAATCTGAATCGTGTCTTCCTGTGCCTCTCTGGTGTGAATGACGAGGGGGAGGCTGAGCTCGCGCGCCAACTGAATCTGTTCGCGGAAGCGATCGCGTTGCTCTTTTGGCGACGAGTGGTTGTAATGGTAGTCGAGGCCGATCTCGCCAAATGCGACGACTTTCTTATTTTCCGCCAATCGTCGAAACTCGTTGTACCAACCATCCTCGATATGCTTGACCTCATGCGGATGGACCCCGACGGTGGCATACACGAAAGGGTAGCGATTGGCGAGTGCCACGGCAGCATGGCTGGTGGAGAGGTCGCACCCGATCGTGATCATGCTGTCGATGCCGGTTTCGAGGGCTCGCGCAATGACAACCTCGCGATCCGGTTCATAGCGCGCGTCATCCAGATGCGTATGAGTATCGATAAGCATCCGGCTATCCTAGCATGGCCTCGATTCGATCAGGAAGTCGTGTTGTGTAACCAGGCCAAGCCGTTCATCAGGACGCACCGGCGGTAGATGCGAGGAGGCAACGTGACGAAGAGAGGGCTCGAAGGTAAGGTTGCGGGTGGGTGTCTAGACAGCTTTTGCAGCCAAGGAATAGGCAACTTCGTAGAGCAGAGCTTCTGTGTCGTTCCAAGAGAGACAGGGATCGGTGATCGACATGCCATAGGTCAGCGCCTTGTCCGGCTCCCAGGTTTGCCGACCCGCTTCAAGGTGGCTTTCCAGCATCAGGCCCATGATGGACCGGCGACCTTCGGCGAACTGTCTCAACACCGCGCGCGCGACATCGACCTGGCGTTGGTGGTTCTTTTCGGAGTTGTCGTGCGAGCAATCCACCATGATGGCTCGGGCGATTCCTTCGCCGGCGACTGCGGTTTCCGCGCGGCCGATGTCCTCAACGCTATAGTTGGTTCGTCCACCACCGCCACGCAGCACGATATGCCGATCAGGATTCCCTGTCGTCTTAATGATCGAGGTGACGCCATCCGAGTTCACGCCGACGAAATGATGCGGGGTTCTGCTTGTAACCATCGCATTGATTGCGACCTGCAAACTTCCTTCAGTACCATTCTTGAAGCCGACCGGCATGGAAAGGCCGCTTGCCATCTCACGATGGGTTTGACTCTCGGTCGTCCTGGCTCCGATGGCGGTCCAGCTCAACAGGTCGGCGAGGTATTGGGGAGTGACGGGATCCAACAATTCGGTCGCGCAGGGAACGCCTTTTCCGTTGATGTTGAGCAAGATGGTCCGGGCCAGTTGCATCCCTTGGGCGATGTCGCAGGTGCCGTCCAAGTGCGGGTCATTAATCAGCCCTTTCCATCCCACCGTCGTCCGGGGCTTTTCAAAGTAGGTGCGCATGACGACCAGGAGCTTGTCTCGGACGGCTTCTGCAACAGGTTTGAGCCGGGCGGCATACTCATAGGCCGCGGCCGGGTCATGGATGGAGCAGGGCCCGACAATCACGATCAGGCGCTCCGTGTCACGTCCGTACAGGATTCTGCGAATGGCTTGCCGGGTTTGAAACACGACCTCGCTGATCGTTTCAGTAATCGGCAGACGGGTTTTGACTTCTCGCGGTGAAGGCAAGGGTCTGATTTCAATAACGTGTTGGTTGTCAATCGGCCGTTTCATGGGGGTCCTACACTAGGAAGGCAGTGTATAAGGGCTCGTTAATAGCGAATGTGTCATTAAAAGTCTATCAAGTATTCGCTTGCCGTCTTGCTATCTTCTGAAGGCTTTGTTAGAAGACAGCCTTACTCTATGGCACGGCTATTCCAAAAAGCCAGCACAAAAAGGCAGATGGGAGCCGCCATCGCACTCAGTGTGGTGCTGTTATTGCTGGCGTTGGCCCCGTTTTCCACCGCGCTGGCGATCCATCATGATCTTGCCGCAGCCGATGACGATGGCCATCAGCATTCCGACACAGATGTGTGCCAGTGGGTTCAATACCATACCGGCCATTCTCTGGTGGCCGACATTCCCCACGTCTGTTCTATCCTTCGACCGGTAGAACGCCAACTCCATCCGCTTCCCGTCCTGCTGATGCTTTCGTTCCCCGATTCGATCGGTTCGCGCGCACCTCCCCGGTTCTGATCCTCGAGTATCACCTCGCAACAGAATCAGTGAGTTCTGAAGGGTTCGTTGGAATCGCGCTCTTCGGCTGCGGTTGAGTTCAGGGAGGAACACATGCGAGCGAAGGCGTGCCAAGCGTTTGGTTTCCTCATGTGCTGTGCATTGGTTGGTTTAGGTATTGTTCCGAGCGGGCAGGTGTGGGCGCA
>DAISKX010000199.1:0-6849 GCA_036820725.1 Nitrospiraceae bacterium | reverse complement strand
TGTCCATCCAGGGATAAATCGACGAAGTCTATGATAACGAATCTAATGGTGCCCGGAGGGAGGGTCGAACTCCCACTCTCTTGCGAGAACCGGATTTTGAGTCCGGCGCGTCTGCCAGTTCCGCCATCCGGGCAAGTCTGCCGCAGGAGCATGTGTTTCTAACATGAAGCATGTGAGGCGTCAATCGACCGCCCTCCCTCTTTCAAGCTGTACAGGTGAATGTTACAATGCCGTGTTCTCGTCATAATGAATTGACGCAGGAGGGATCGATGACAGAAGTTCAATGTGTAACCTGTGGCCAAGCAGGCGAAGCCATTACTGATATGTTGTTTCTCGGTAAACTTGAATCCGAAATCAAAGCGAATGTCTGTAAGGCATGCTGGAAAAAATGGGAAGGCATGCGCGTGATGGTGATCAACGAATACCAGATCAATCTGGGTGATGAAAGCGGCCGCGAGTTGGTAAAGAAACAAATGAAGGCGTTTCTGAAACTGGGAGAAAATGCCGATACCGGCAAGCTCGATCAAAACTACCGCCCCCCCAGCACCTGACGGCATCCGCGGAGATCATGGAAGGGGCGTTTTGCAGCCCGGCAGAATTTCCATGACTACCCACAACTTCCATGACTACCTATGAGTATTCATCAAATCGGGATCGTTCGCCGAGGAATTCAGCCTCACAGGGACCGGCTGACGCAGTGCGACAACACGTTGGCGCACGCCCTCGCGGAGCGGCACCCGCCGCCCGGGTTGGTCCATCATTCCGATCGCGGCGTGCAGTATGCGTCCGAGGAGTACGTGACACTGCTGCGGACGCACCACATGATTCCAAGCATGAGTCGCCGCCCAACCCCTATGACAACGCCAGTTTCGAGAGCTTCATGAAGACGCTCAAGCGGGAGGAGATCTATGCCAACACCTATCGGGATCTCGATCACCGCACATGAATATAGAGACCTTCATCGATCAGTACTATGACCGTGCCCGACTCCATATCAGCACTGGGCTACCGCCCACCGGAAGAGTTTGAGCACGCGGTGGCGCTAATCAATCCATCCGGCGCCGCAACCATACAATTTTTTCCGCCAGCAGAAGGCGCTGACTCTGAGGGGAGGAAGAGGGTGAAAAAGAACATCCGGCCAATATGAGTGGTGCTAATCCTGGTGTCTCAACAGAGGGGTTCACCCCAGCTTCCTATCCTAAATTTGTCCTAAAAGTTGTCCAGCCAGATACCAACCAATGAATCAGTAGAGCCGCTAGGAAGCCCCTACGCCTCGGTATTCAAATAAAAAACGGGGAAACCATTTGAAACACCCAGCCTTTTCAAAAACGTCTTGCTCAGATTCCTAAACCTAAGGTGCTCTGATCGGTGCCAATGCCGGGATTTGACTTGGACCTATATTTCACTCACCAGTGCTGACACGGATTTCACGGGATCCGCCACGCCAGATCACCCGGGAGATTACCAGCGGGCAGCGAACTCTTCAGGTGTGAGGAGGACATCGTAAAATGCCAGATCAAACGCATGTTCGAGCAGATGTCAGCCGGAGACAGATTCTTCAAAAGATTCTGTCCGGTGCGATTGTCGGGGTCGCCGCGCAAGCTGGAATCGGGCTGGCGTTTCCTCAAAATGGGTACGGCAAAAGCAGTCTGAGTCCCGATGCAGCGCTCCATGCATTGCTCGCAGGCAACCAAAGGATGGTCGCAAATCAACCGATATCGATTGAGCACGATCTGATCGTTCTTAGAGAGCACACCGTCGATAAACAAGAGCCCTTTGCGGGAGTGCTTGCCTGTGCCGATTCTCGCGTACCCGTGGAACTCGTTTTTGATCAGACGATTGGCCGCCTCTTTGTCACACGAGTGGCAGGAAATATGATGACGCCGGAGGTTATTGCCAGCCTCGAATATGGAGTGGTTGTCCTTGGGATCAAAGCGCTGCTCGTGCTTGGCCATAGCGGATGTGGAGCAGTAAAGGCGGCGATGAAAGCCAATGCTGCACCCGGACAAATCAGCGTCTTGTACCAGTATCTTCAGCCAGGAGTGGCACGATCTGGCGGCAACATCGATAAGGCAATCGAAGCCAATGCACGAATTCAGGCCGAGTTGCTGTGCACTTCCTCTCCAGTCATCCGGGATGCGATCAAGGCTGGCGAACTGAAAGTGGAAGCTGCCGTGTATGATCTCGCTACTGGAAAAGTCACGGTGAGTTGACCACCCGGATCTATTCGGCTCTAGCAATGTAGCTATTCATTTAATTCTACAGAGGCGGGGTAAGGAGCACCATTCATGTCACCGCTATGTGTGCTCATGCAAACTATCTCAACGGAGGGGTTCACCCCAGCAGTGTGTGCTTATTACGGGATCGAGCCAGGGGATTGGCCGAGCTTCAGCGCAAACGTTTGCTGCGGCTGGCGCCCATGTCGTCGCCTGTGCCCGATCACGACAACCGCTGTTTTCGTTCGCGGAAAGTCAACGAGCCCACGGATATCACGTCGTGTCCCGAATTGCCGATATTGCCTCCGGTCCAGACGCGAAGCGGGTCGTCGCGTTTGCCCTTCAGCAGTACGGGCGGCTGGATGTGGTCATCAATAACGCAGGGTATCCTCTGGCCGTGCGTTCCGCTCACCCGTCATCCGATAATGGCCTGGCAGCCGGTACTTGATAGTAATCTCATCGGCAGCGCGGGCGTTGCCGGATTTCTCCGGACAAACCTTTGCTCTTCAGCATCTTCCCAGCGACGGAAAGACAGACTCTTCATTGACACACGGAATTCGGAAGTGCTAGATTCCCTTAGTCTTTAGATTAGAAACCAACGTCTGAGTGTCATTCCCGCCATGATTACGCAAATGCGGGTCAAGGGGTTGATTTTTGACCCCTACAACAACGCCTACATCGTCGTGCTTCGTGACGAAGACAACGCAGATATGTTGCCAATTTGGGTCGGTAAGTCAGAGGCCAGTGCCATCGGGCTGGCCATTGAGAACGTGACGGCACCCCGACCCATGACACACGATCTGATGAAATCGTTTTTGGATGTGTTTGATGCCAAGGTCATTAGCGTCGTCATCACCGATCTGAACGACAACACGTACTATGCAAAAATCCATCTCACGTACGAAGATTCCGAGTATACGGTGGATTCGAGACCCAGTGATGCCATTGCTCTCGCATTACGAACCAATGCGCCGATTTTTGCGAGCGAATCCGTCATCAAGAAGCAATCATCAGACGACCTGGAACAGTGGTTGGAAAATCTGAAACCCGAGGACTTTGGAAAGCTGGACAGCTGATATGCCCCCGACGAATCCCGAACCTTTGAATCCTGAACCTTCCGCCGCGCTCATCGAGTTGAAAGTAAAACAGGTTCTCGAGGACAGCACGACCGACACGAAAATCGTGGTATTGAAAAATGATGACGGAAGCGAAACCTTGCCTATCTGGGTTGGCGCATCCGAAGGACAAGCCATCCGCCTGGCCATGGAACATGCGGTTAGTCCCCGCCCAATGAGCCACGATCTTATTCGCAGTTTCGCCGACCATCTGGAGGTAACAGTCCAGCATGTGGTGCTCACGGACGTAAAAAGTTCCACCTACTATGCAACGATCCATCTGGCCTCAAAGGGAGTGGATCGGACGCTTGACGCGCGACCCAGCGACGCGATTGCCCTGGCATTGCGCGCGGGTCGCCCGATTTACGTGACTCGGGATGTTCTGAGCCGACGGACAGCAGCCAATCTTGATGCATGGGTGGCAAAGCTCGAAACAAAAAATATCGAGACGTAAAAAATATTGTGATCGAGCCGTCTTTCAACTTAGCAGGAGTCTGTACGACATGACCAAGACCTTTCTCGAAAAACCGGCTGATGTTCAACGCAAGTGGTACCTGATTGACGCGGAGGGAAAGATCCTCGGCCGCCTCGCTGCTCGTGTGGCGGGCATGTTACGAGGAAAACACAAACCGACGTTCACCCCGCATGTCGATACCGGCGATCACGTCGTCATTATCAATGCCGGTAAGATCCGGTTGACGGGCAATAAGATGGAGAGCAAGACCTATGCGCGGCACAGCGGCTATCCGGGTGGCTTAAAAGTATTGACCGCCGAGCACATTCATGCCAAACACCCGACGCAACTCCTGACGAAAGCGATTCACGGGATGCTTCCCAAAACTCCTTTGGGAAAACACATGGGCAAAAAATTAAAGGTGTACGCGGGGACGGATCATCCCCATCAGGCCCAACAACCCGAAACTCTAGCCCTCTAATTCCCTTATTTTAAAGTTTAGCGAAGGAGACCGCGTCGTATGGCAGCCACGATTCAATATGCAACCGGAAAACGAAAGAGCGCCATTGCACGGGCCTGGGTTCAGGCAGGTGCAGGCGACATAGTGGTGAACGAAAAGCCGTTGGAGAAAGCGTTCCCGCGGCCGACCTTGCGGACGATCATTCAATTCCCATTGGAGGTGGCAGGAGCTGCTGGAAAGTATTCGATTCGCGCCACGGTGTATGGAGGCGGTCCGACAGGACAAGCCGGTGCACTCAGGCATGCCATTTCAAAAGCGCTGGTCGTCCTCAGTCCCGCCTATCGCGGACCACTGAAGAAGGAGGGCCTTTTGACGCGCGATTCTCGTGTCAAAGAACGAAAGAAGTACGGTCAGAAGGGTGCTCGCAAGCGCTTCCAGTACTCGAAACGATAACGGCGCTGAAACCGTCGGTACGAAAAAGGGAAGGCGGGCCGCCTTCCCTTTTTTTCTATGAGCCTTGTTGCAGGTAATCAACGTTCAGTTGGACGGAGTCATTCTCGATGACCACAGTGCGTGTCGCGGTGGCAGGATCAAGTGGGTATACGGGGGTGGAATTGGTTCGGCTGCTCGCCCAGCACCCTCACGTCGAGTTGACGACTGTGACGTCGGAGAAATCAGCGGGAATGCCAGTCGCCTCTGTATTTCCTCATCTTAGTCACACAGTTCCCTTGACATTCGAAGCACTGGAACCGGACGCATTGGCAGAACGGGCAGACGTCATATTTCTGGCCTTACCGCATACGAAATCCATGGAGCCGGTTGCCAATTGCATGCGATCGACAGCGAAAATTATCGATCTGAGTGCGGATTACCGTCTTCGAGATGCCCACGTATACGAACGGTGGTACCAAACGGTCCATACACATGCCGAACTTCTCACAAGGTCTGTGTACGGTCTGCCAGAGTTGCATCGATCCGGTATTGCCAAGTCTCAGCTCGTGGCATCACCAGGCTGTTATCCAACGGCGGCCATTCTTCAGCTGGCACCCCTTGCCGCCCACGGCTTGATTGATCCCGGCACCATCGTCATCGACGCGAAGTCAGGCGTTTCGGGGGCGGGACGGAGTCCTGCTCTTCCCTATCATTTTCCAGAGGCACACGAATCACTGGAACCCTACAAGATTGGCCGGCACCGCCATATTCCAGAGATTGAACAAGAACTGAGCCTCCTGTGCGCCAGACAGAAGGGCGGTCGGGATTCTGCGACTTCGTCTCAGGTCACCGTCGCGTTTACGCCGCATCTCGTTCCAATGAATCGGGGGATTCTCAGTACAGCTTACTGTCGGCTCACCAATCCGGTCCTCGACGTGACGGCGCTCCTGTCGCTGTACAAGAATTTCTATGAAAAGGAACGATTTGTCCGTGTCTTCGAGGATGTCGTGCCCAATCCACGCCATGTTCGGGGTACGAACTATTGTGATCTGGCCTTGTTCGCTGATACCAGAGCTGGCTGGATCATCACGGTCGCTGCCCTCGATAATCTGATCAAAGGGGCCGCTGGTCAGGCCATTCAGGCGATGAACCTCATGCTCGGATTCCCGGAAGAGACGGGACTCACCGCGCCCGCCATCTTTCCTTGAGGGACACGCCATTCTCTCATCCATCCTGTTTCATCCCCACAAAGGACAGCCATGAAAAAAGTGTCAGGTGGTGTGACCGCTGCCCGGGGATTCCGCGCAGCAGGCATGCATTGCGGCATCAAGAAAAATAAACAGCTCGATCTGGCCTTGGTCCTCTCCGAACAGGAAGGGCCGGTGGCAGGTATGTTCACAACCAATCGGGTCGCGGCAGCTCCGGTCCTTCTTGACCGTGCCTACCTTCGAAGAGGGCTTGCACGTGCGCTCATCGTCAACAGCGGAAACGCCAATGCCTGCACCGGCGCTGAGGGTATTCTGGCGGCTGAAGCCATGGCGTTGACGGTTGCCCGACATCTCGACACGGTGCCCCATAAAGTCTTTGTCGGATCGACAGGGGTGATCGGTCAGCCATTGCCGATTGCTTGTATCCGGTCCGCGATTCCCAAATTACTACAACGGGTCCGCCGCAATGGAGGTCTCGAAGCGGCATGTGCCATCATGACAACGGACCTGAAGCCGAAACAGACGGCTCTGAGCGCGAAAATCGGCGGGCAGACCGTCACCCTGGGAGGGATGGCCAAGGGATCGGGCATGATTCACCCCGACCTGGCGACCATGTTGGCCTATCTCACTACGGATGCGTTCATTACCCGTGAGGCGTTGCAACAGGCTCTTCAGACAGCCGTCAGCCAGTCCTTCAATTCCATTTCAGTGGACGGCGACACGAGCACGAACGACACCGTGCTCTGTCTCGCAAATGGTATGGCCCGTAATGCGCGTATTGAGATGGGGACGGACGCGTTTCGTCAGTTCCAGACGCTACTGGATAAGGTCTGTCACTCGCTGGCATTACAGGTGTGTTGGGATGGGGAAGGTGTCACGAAGGTCGTGAAAATCGTCGTCGCTGGCGCCAAGACGGCCCGCGCAGCACGGCAGATCTCGCGCATCATCGCGACATCCAGCCTCG
>DAISKX010000198.1:0-6874 GCA_036820725.1 Nitrospiraceae bacterium | reverse complement strand
GTCACCGATGGTCACTTGCTTGTATGCAGCCACCAACTTGGAGATGAGGTCGTCATAGCGCGACTCATGCACGATGAGCCGCCGGGTCGTCGTGCATCGTTGCCCGGCTGTGCCGACCGCTCCAAATACGATGGCCCGTGTCGCCAGATTCAGATCCGCCGTTTCATCCACGATGACCGCGTTGTTGCCGCTCAGCTCGAGAAGACTGCGCCCCAAACGACGAGCCACGACCTCCGCCACGTGTCGACCTACGGGTACGGACCCCGTAAAGGAGATCAGCGGTAATCGTTCGTCCTGCACCATCTTATCGATCAGATGCCTGTCACGCGTCACACAGAGCGAAAAGACCCCGGGAAAACCTTGCGCCTCCATTACTTGATTGCAAATGTGCTGCACGACAATCGCGCAGAGTGGGGCCTTAGGCGACGGTTTCCAGATGACGGTGTCACCGGCAATCGCCGCGATGAATGCATTCCACGCCCACACTGCGACGGGAAAATTAAACGCCGTCACGACTCCTACCGTCCCAAGGGAGTGCCATTGTTCATACATCCTGTGTCGCGGGCGCTCGGAATGCATCGTCAGGCCGTACAACATCCGGGATTGGCCGACCGCAAAATCAGCCATATCGATCATCTCCTGCACCTCTCCATCACCTTCCGCCTTGATCTTCCCGACTTCCAGCGACACAAGTGTTCCAAGTAGGTCCTTCTTCTCCCGGAGTGCCTGGCCGATCAGCCGGACTATCTCGCCGCGTCTTGGTGCGGGTTCCATTCGCCATCGTTCGAAGGCCCGTCCTGCATCATCCACAAGCCTGGCATAGTCCTCCTCCGAACATCCTGCTACGACGCCCAACACTTCTCCCGTCGCTGGGTTGTATGACTCGATGAGATCCGGACCACTGGTAGAAGTCCAAGATTTGGAAGAGGAACTCCCGCCGGCATTGACCGAGCTCAACCCCAAAGCATGAAGAATTTCACCGCTAGTCATCGTTGTCACTCTATTGAAAGCACTTTCCAAATCGATTGGTCAGGATGTCATTCAACTGAAAGCTTTCCTGTGTGATAAACCCTGCGTAGTGTGAAGAGTTTTGCAGCACAAGGTCAACGACGCTGCACAGCCCCGACGCCGTCGTCACTTGAATCGCAGACCATAACCGGCCGCGAATCTTCTGCGGATAGATCTTCTGGACGTAGTTCTCCTCAAAGAGTGCACCATGGCGCAGTCCTGTGACCGCAGCATAGATCAACACAACATCCTGAAGTGTCTGCGGGATTGCTCGTTCGAGTATCGTCTTTAGGGTCGCGCGGTCTTCATTGAGCTTGAGATCGTTCATGAGGAGTTGGATTTTCTCACAATGTCCCGGATACCGAAGGGTCTTGTAATTCATCGTCCTGACGGAGCCTTCGTACGTATCCGCCAATGTACCGAGTCCGCCGGATGTATTGAAGGCTTCATAGAGCAACCCGTCGACTGCAATCGTTTCATAGCCTTCCAGGGGGAGCAACCGGACCCGATGCCCGTTTTCAATTCCATAGCAGACATTCCCATATTCATTGATGAGGCCATCAGTCGACCAGGTGAGGGAGTATTTGAGAGCATTGCTCGGGTGGACTGGCAGGGCGCCGACACGCATCTTGACCGTTTCCACGGTATCGAACTGTGTCATCAGATGGTGGGTCGCGATACTAATAAAACCAGGGGCGAGCCCGCACTGAGGAACAAAGGCATGGCCCGCGCCAGCGCTGATCGTTCTGACTCGGTTCGTCACCTCGACATCTTCCGTGAGGTCGAAATAGTGCAGTCCGTTGGCCTGCGCAATCTGGGCGACGGATGGATTACAGAAATAAGGCAGGCTAGAGATGACGGCGTCAAATTCATGTGAACGGATATACTCCGTCACCATGTTCTGCTGACGAACGTCGAGGACACAGGGAGTTACGGTTGTCAGGCCCAGGTCTTCGACCAACAGCTTGGGCGCATCCAACGACAGATCGGCCAGGTGCACTCGATATTCTCCGCTGTCTCCCAGCAGACAGGTGATGAGTGACCCTATTTTCCCCGCTCCCAAGACAAGCACTGTATGCATAGAAGCCCCCCTGTTGGATTATACTCCTGTCTTTCATGCAGAGGACCTGTTCCAATAATCCTTCCGCCTATTTGGATCAAAGCAGACACTCTCCTCGCACATCACGACTAGGCCCAACCCGTTTGAACTCAGACCGGGCTTTCTTTGATCACTCTACCCGAACCCGCCCGAAAGCCAGGTTCGAGTCAACGTTGTCCCTCTCTCAATCTTGCAGCCAGTCGCCTCCGTTGGAGCAAACGCCCGACCCTGTTCTTCACCACTAGGATGATGCTTGGAGATCCACCAGGAGAGGGTTTCACCCGGCCTATCAATCGACGCTCGTATGAGAGCCCCATTTTTTCGTAGCCTAGGAACATCATGAGGTTTTCCCGAGCCACCGGACAATGAAATGGGCGGCATGGCGATGATAACTGCCGATTAATACTGCTGGAGTCGCAGCTAAAGCCCTCTGCACATTAGGCCGTTAAGCCATTGAAATTATTATAGTTTATAGCTAAGGTGATACTTTCTTGAGGTATGTTAGTCTAGATAGCAATCTGAACCCTGTTATGTTCATTCCGCGAGGCAGCACGTATGATACGGATTCCACGTAGAGTTGTCTTCCCTTTTGGCTATCACATTATCGTGCGGCAGGTGACCGACTCGGATATGGACCGGAGGGACCCGAATGCCGACGGTATATGGGACAACGACACGAAAACGATCTACATTCGAAAGCGGCTCCCTGTGACACGCCGCCGGTATATCCTTGCTCATGAGCTGGGGCACGCCTGGCTCGATTGGCAACACCGTCACCTGGACAACGGGAAAGCCAGGACATAACCCTCCCGCTGACAGACTCCAGCCTTCCCTGTACCTTGCGCGTTAGGAGGGAGTAGCTGTACGATTGCCTCTCTCACCGTCTGACAGTGACGAGCCAATACGCCCGAGAGGACTGTACTGAACGGGTCATTTTCTGACGGCCTGCACTTGTGACACCAACTCGAGAATGGCAACCCATTCTTGTTTGCGAACGGGTTGAACGGATAGGCGCGATCCTTTTCGCAACAATTCCATATGACGCAACTTTGGCTGCCGCCGAAGCAGGTCCAAGGAGAGCGGTGTTGTAAATTTTCGCACAAAACGAAGATCGACCATATCCCATCGGGGTGCAGTACGATTGCTCCCCGGGTCGTAATGCTGGTCTCGAGGATCGAACTGCGTCAAATCGGGATAGGCTGTGCGGACGACTTCGGCGATCCCAACCACCGCAGGCGGATTCCCGTTGCTGTGATAGAAAAACACGAGATCGCTCACTTTCATCTTCCGCATAAAATTGCGAGCCTGGTAATTGCGGACGCCGTCCCAGCAGGTCGTTCGCCTGGGGGCGGAAGCAAGATCCTCGATCGAAAAGACTTCAGCCTCTGATTTCACTAGCCAATAGCGACATTCTTCTTTCACAAGATCCTCCTGAATGCTTGGTACCATCAACCGGCCGGTGTATGCTGACCTGCGTGCACCTCATAGGCAAAGGAGTGCCAGATGGAACTTTCTCCCGTTCTGTTCGCGACCTATAAGCTGCTGAAGTACCTTCTGTATCCACTTTCCTGGATTATCGGGCTGATGATACTGACGCTGTTCCTTTCGCTCTTACCTGTCTCACCACGGCGTGTCAGATGGATCCGATTGCTGTTGGCATCGTCCGTTGCACTCATTTTTCTCGTCGCTACTCCGATTCTAGGCAGCACACTGATCGCAGTTTTGGAAGGGTGGTACCCTCCCTTTCAATCCACGCCCACCTCGAAGCATGACGCGATTGTCGTGTTGGCCGGTGGGGTCCATTCTAAAGGATCGCTTCGACCGCAAGACGACCTGACCGATTATTCCCGGCAACGCACCACGTGTGCCACAGACCTGTTCCTACAAGGACTCGCACCGAAACTCTTGCTCGTCGGCGGCGACTCGGACATTTTCCGGAAAGGCCCCACTGAATCCCACGAGATGAGACGGTGGGCCCTCCGACTTGGAGTCGTCGGCAGTGCAATTCTGACCGAGGAACGTTCCCGCAATACGTATGAAAATGCGGTAACTGCCAAACAACTCTTGGGGAAGGGATCGATCTTGCTCGTCACCTCCGCCCTCCATCTCCCGCGATCCGTCGCGCTCTTCGAGAAACAGGGGTTTTCTGTCACACCCGTCCCCTGTGGCTATGAAGCGAAAGACCGTCCAGGCAAAGGGTTAGATCATGTGGACCTTCTCGATTTCCTCCCATCGGCCTACGCACTGTCGATTTCGACCCACGCTGTCGATGAGTTTGCCGGCCTCCTTGTCTACTGGATCGCCGGTACCCTGTGATGGCTAGATCCCCTTCAAAGCTCCATGCTCACAGACCTGATGGTCCGGCTTCGCGCTCAATGAATGCGATCAAGGCACGATAGGCCCGTTCCCTGGTCAACGCTTTCGATATCACCTGCCCAACATTTTGTTCCAGCCAAACCTGATCTTTAATGAACGTCTGGGCTCGATCGCAGACCGTCCACATATCATGCAAAAAGTCCTGGGGAAGACCGACTTGCACACCCTCCGACTCGATTCGATCATCCAATATAGCGAGAAGGTCGGAGACCGCCTGATCTGGTGGGTACGGCACTGCAGCGAATCCAAATGCCTCGTGCGCCGTCGCCTCCTGGCGAGCCTGCTCGACCAGGTCGCGCATATACTCTTTCAACAGCCCAATCACATGCCCCGAGAAGTGCATACGTGAGGGGGCATTATCGACGATCAGATGCAGATGAGCAACCGCCGGTTGACCGCTTGAGGAATGGTTCACTATGATGTCTCAAAGACATCGCGATCAAGTCGATTGATTCCGATTGAGCTGTCTCCTTAGGCCCTATCCCCAATCTGATCTGACATGAAGACCTCACCGGTCGAGCATTTCCACATATCTCTCAACACGCCCGCCGGACAGATTACCACCGAAGTGGCCGTCCCGACCGGCTTTATCCCTGTCACGGCCATCGTCCCTCTCATGCGTTCAATGGGCGGGCAGATACAAGAACTGGAACAACGCCGCGCACTCGACCAAGGACACGTCGTCTCCTGTCAAAAAGGCTGTGCCGCCTGTTGCCGTATGCTCGTTCCCCTGTCCGCACCGGAAGCATTTGCCTTCAAACAGTTCTATGATCAACTCCCGGTTGAAAGACAGCGCGTGCTCAGATCCAGAATCGATTCATCGCAAGCCCGCCTGCATGACGCAGGACTGCTGGCACCCTTGAATGACGTGGCAGAATCACAGGATCCCCTCGCAGATGAAACATTCGAACCATTGAATCGGGCCTATTACGCCCTACGCATGCCCTGTCCGTTTTTGGAGGATGAGCACTGTACAATTTACGAAGAACGACCCGCTGCCTGCCGAGAATTGCTCGTCACGTCGTCGCCTGAATTATGCCAGGACCTGACGAATCCAGCCATCCAGGCCGTTCCCGTCTCCGTTCGGATCAGCACCACATTGGGCCTCCTTTGGGCAGAATTGACCGGTACCGCCGAGCGTCTCATTCCGCTTCCCGTCGCTCTCGACTGGGCAGTACGCCACCAAGAAGACCGCCATCGGACCTGGCCAGGACACGAATTGTTCGACAAGGTTCTCGACAAAGTATGGCGGTATCTGAGCCAGGAATTGCATCGACGCAATACATCCGGCGGATAATTCATGCCGGTTCATTGACCCCTGCCTGCAGTAGACAGGGCTCAGCAAGATTGTACAATGATTGACACGAAGGAGAAGGTGATGGAGAAGCCGGTCATTGTCTGTCTGGACCTAGAAGGAGTGTTGGTACCTGAGATTTGGATCAGTGTGGCGATGAAGACGGGTATTGAAGAATTAAAAATAACGACACGTGAAGTGCCTGACTATGATGCACTGATGACGCGCCGCTTGGCGATCTTGGATCAGCATCGTCTTACGCTCAAGAATATCCAAGACGTGATTGCCGGGATGGGGCCTCTCGAGGGGGCACGAGAATTCGTCGACTGGGTACGAGGCCGATGCCAGCTTATTATCCTTTCAGATACGTTCTACGAATTTGCACGGCCTCTCATGCAGCAACTAGGAAATCCCACTCTCTTCTGCAATCAACTCGAAATCGATCAGAACGGTCGAATCCGCCACTATCATCTCCGGCAATCGAATCAGAAGAAACATGCAGTGGCCGCTCTCAAAACTCTTCAATTCCGCGTCCTGGCATCCGGCGATGCCTACAACGATACGGCCATGTTGGGCGAGGCCGACGCCGGCTTCTTCTTCTGTCCACCGGCGCATGTCGCGGCACAATTTCCCCAGTTCCCCGTCACGCAAACCTATAGGGAACTGAAAGAACATCTTCGTCGTGCCGGGAACCTCCTCGATTAACCAGGAATCCCCACCAGGCCCTACTCACTCCTGTCTCAGCAAAAAGAAGCCCCGCTGAGGGTCAACTCAGCGGGGCTTCTTCACACACCGGCGTGGTATCTGCCGGCGATATATTACCGCAACCTAGGGCGCGACGTAGGCGCCGACCTTCGGCACCGTATCGCAGCCTGGTCCCTGTCCATTGTTTCCCTGGCAGAGATGGAACAGAGCCCCTTGCGCTGAAAGTCTCGCCTCTTTATGTAGGCGAGCCTTCCCATACTCGGTAGCAAGCTTGAGACGGTGCATCCCGGCAGTGGCTACCCCCCCGGACTCAGCCTTGCCTATGGCATCCTGCAACTTCGCCGTGGCGCTATCGATGACGCCCACGTCAGAGCCCCATCTCTTGTTGAGAT
>DAISKX010000197.1:0-6908 GCA_036820725.1 Nitrospiraceae bacterium | reverse complement strand
TTGCAATTGCGCTTTTCAGAGGGCCATGCGCCCCTACGCATTGCATTGGCAATCGTTCGTCGAATAGAAGGCGTGCTGGTCGGTCTAGAATTAATCCGCATGTCCAATGAGGATCAGTTTCGCCTGCGCTATATCGTAGGTTACAAAGAGTCTCGCAAGGTAGCCAGCACGACCTGGAGTGAAGCGATTGTCCTGTCGGGCTGTGATTCATGGTAACCCGCACCGGCTGGCCACACTCTGGCCGGCACTAACAGGCGGTTCCTGTACGAGCAGATGCCATGATCAAGAGAATCGTCGCGGGAGGGTATGCTGGAGGACAACGAAAACGAAGGACTGCAGATTTGACCGGGTTAATTCGCGAAGATAGTCTCTGCTTTACACTGACCTATCTCCCCCTATGCGGCTAACAACTGCACAGAATCTCTTCAACCTTATCTGTCAACGCTTGCGGCATAATGGGCTTTTGAAGCAAGAAGGCATCTTTTCCGACTCCATTAGTGAAGACGGTATCGCCGGTATAGCCGGAAATGAAGAGGATTTTGACGCTGGGACTCAATGCGGCCAGATGTTGCGCCAGCGCGGGGCCGTTCAACCTAGGCATGATGACATCCGTGATCACCAAATGACACGAGCTTGCACGTTGCTGCATTAGCTTCAACGCCTCCATCCCGTCCGCTGCTTCAAGAACTTCATAACCCTTCTCAGAGAGAATTCTAGCGAGAAGAGCCCTTACAGCAGTTTCATCTTCTGCAACAAGGATGGTTTTTCTGGACTCCTGTTTCGCTTCTGGAGCATTCGTTATTGACACCTCGGGCACGACCGCTTCTACCCGAGGGAGGAAGATCTTGAAAATAGACCCGCACCCCGGCGAACTCGACACATCGATATACCCGTTACACTGCTTCACAATTCCATAGGTCGTAGCTAGTCCAAGACCGGAGCCCTGGCCCTGTTGTTTGGTCGTAAAAAACGGCTCAAACATGTGCGCCTGCGTTTCTGCGTCCATTCCACAGCCGGTATCGCGAACGGTTAAGACGACATATTCGCCTGCGACCGATCCAGGATGCTGCTTTACGTAGGTGGCGTCGAGTTCGGCGTTCGTTGTTTCAAGGGAGATGACCCCTCCCTCCGGCATGGCATCGCGCGCATTGACAAGCAGGTTGAGGACTACCTGTTCCAGTTGGACGGGATCCGCCAGTATTTTCCCTACAGTGGGATCTACCGAGACGACCAATTTGATGTGTTCGCCGATCAGGCTTTTCAGGAGCTCCGCGATGTCACGGATAATCACATTCAGGTGCACCGGCTTTTGCTCAAATACATGGTGTCGGCTGAAGGTGAGAATTTTCTTGGTGAGCGCGGCCGCACGCTGCCCCGCCTGCTTGATGAGCTCTAACGATCTGCCACTGGGATGCCCGGCCCATTCCTCGGACAAAATTTGGCTGTACCCATTGATCACGGTCAATAAGTTATTAAAGTCATGCGCAATCCCTCCGGCGAGCCGGCCAACTGCCTCCATTTTTTGCACTTGCTGCAGAGCCCGCTCTATTCTCTTTTTCTCAGAGATATCCGTGATGGTCTCAATCACATGAACCTGCCCCGACGAGGTCACGGTCTTCGACCAATGAACCAACAAAAACCGGTCATCGGGCAACTCAACCTCGTTGTGGATGATGCCTCCTGATTGTAAAGCCTCAGGCATTCTGCAAAATGAACAGGGAGCAGCACAATCCGCGATCTTTTCATAGCAAGGTGCATTGGTGATGTCACCGAACTTCTTCAAGCCAGTCTGGTTTTGAAACTGAACTTGGTATGTGGCCGGATCGATGACCGTGATGATCACCGGCTGAGAGTTGAGAAGGCTTTGTGGATCATACTGGGGCGGACAAGTTGGTGTGGACATTCTTGCTCCTCTCGCGATGCCTGGGGGAAAAGTACCACGCCACAGCAGATATGCCATGAAGGAGACGCATATAACGACTCATCTCCCCCTATGTGCCCACAATACATCAGCCCGCCTGCGTGTCAAGTTCGCACTGTTACAATGCACGACTGAACAACTAGGGCAACCGGCCCTAACTATAAAGACAGTAACGCAGGGCTCATAAATATGGTCCTGTCATGCTTTGTGGACTGCGTTTGAAATCGATTGGTCAGACGGAAGCAACGCGGCTTAGCACGGAATGTTGAGAGCTGGATCGCAAAATAGCGGTCCGACGACCTGAGGAGTCATATAGTTACTGCTTGGGTCGAGGGCTCCCCCTGAAGAACCCATGCGAGGGCCACCCGGCATACCCGGCAATCCCCGACCAGCCGAACTAAATGATCCCATCGTTGTAGAAGAGGACATCCCACTCGTGGTCGGGGTCAATGTCGAGGTAGTTTGACCCGTTGTTACCGTGGCCGGGACGGAAAATCCAGGGGAGGCAATCTGCGAGCCTCCTTGTAAATTCTGAGGAGCGAGACTTTGCGAACTTGTAGAGGGAGCAGCGGACGTCTGTCCTCCGGCATCTGAAACCAGTCTTGGCACCAACCCCATGACTGACAAGATCAGTGGACAACAGAAAAGGACTTTCATGAGCATCGGTCACACAACGGGTAGTGGTTACGACCACATAGTTTGTACTATCCGCAAGCACAAGATCAACAGATTCCGATAACTGGGCGCGGGGTTTATATGCGGCTGACTGCATGAGGTTAGTTGGGGGTAATCTTCACCCCTCATTGCGCACTCAGGTCCTGAAGAATGATACCTCCCTGCCACCCCTACTGATCAATGACTCAGCGGACCAGTTGATTTCTTGTTGACTAGTGGGTAGGTGGAGACACCTGGGGTATCCGAACTGATTCATCGTTTATCAAAACAGATACAAGAAGACGGTCGCGCTCCCCCTTGAGCATATCCTGGCTACGCAACCGTAGAGGCACCATTACTTGGAAATTTCAGTACTTTCATCCATCCAACAGTTTCCAACTACATTGGTATCCTAATTGCTCATGTAATCCGGTATGAGCCGAAAAGATTCGAAATCAACACGCGACTGATGAAGGGAGAATACGTTATGCTTTGGGCAGTAGCTATCGTCACGACCTATCTTGCGGGGATTTATTTCATTCGGCTGGTCTGGTGGCAAGAGTAATCAATGAGTTCGTTTGTTTTCGCAACCTATGCTGTACAGCCTTCGCAAACTCAAGGCGTGACAATTACCCATCTGCGGTCCAGCGTCTTCCCAATTCTTGAGGTTTCCAGTTCAGGCTAGGATGTATCAACTGACCTCTGAATCCGCCCTTCGTTCCGGTCCTTCATCTACCCTTCTCATTCGAGAAGAAAGGCTCACCTCTTTAGGTTCGACCACTGGTGATAATTGTATCGTTGTGGGACAGCCCAATTTACCTCCATTATGTTTTTACATTCTGGAGTAAGATCAGCTTGACTCCGTCCTCGCCATCTCTCAATATTTCCTCCGGCGCTGCTATGACTTCCACAGTTATTGGAATTCGAAGCCCAACCATCACATGCCCGGCGTGTGTCGGAAAAACGCATCGATCCACACGACATGGCTTACGAGATTTTTTCTACCGGCTCGTTGGTTTCTATCCGTTCCGCTGTTGGGATTGCGGGCATCGATTTTACCGGTACCGTCGTCGCTGACACGCCCCAACGATTCATCTGCTCCTCTATTATTCTGCGTAACTCTCCCCTCCCCACAGGCTATTTCTCCCCTCGAAGGCAGGATACTATTTCGACGTGGGAGAAACATACACTGACCAGCACATAATTCAGACCGATTACGAGGAAGTCGCCATGATGGCCATGGAAACGACACTACACTTTCAGAGGGCACGAGACAGATTATTCATGACATGTCCCGTGATGTTCGCCGGCGTTCCTTTTATCGGCGAAGGCTATTTGCTCAATCTTTCGCCCGTCGGCTGTACAGTGGAATGTGAACGTAGCGTCCTCGATGGTAGTTACATGAGACTGCGGCTTCTCCTGCCGGACTATATTCCATCCATAGACATCGATTTGGCCGCTGTTCGCTGGGTCAGGGGACAATTCTTCGGGGTGGAGTTTCTTCGCCTTCCTGCTCAAGAACGCTCACGCCTTGATCGATTCTTGTTTGATCATCGCGTCTGACAGCCGGACTTTCCATCAAACTGCATCCAGTCCATTTTCGGTTCGGTTCACCCAAAAACCTGGTCGCTAGCACGATCCGACAACGCACTCATCGTAACGCGTCGGTGCGAAGGTCCCTCATCTCAATATAATACACCGGATATAGAGGTGTTACCGCACGACACGATGTGGGTCGGAGCAGCGGGACATGCACGAAGCGGATCAGGTACCCCATCGAATGATCCGGGCTGTATGTGTGGCTTCGATCTGATCGGCAGGAACACGGAGGCGAAGCATGGAGCGGTCAGCCTAAATAAAGTCGTCGTTGTGAGCATAACAGCTTCTCACGAGGTCGAGCATTCGGTGCAAGTGATGCTGAGTCTGCACCGGCATATGCTGTGTGAAAAACTGTCACCCGGAAAAAGATTTGTATCTCTCCTGCATTGTTCCACTCCTGTTCACTTCGGCAGCTTGGGAGGAACAATCTTGAGAGGTTCTCCCGTAAGGGCATTGAGAAATGCGATGAGATCACCCTTTTCCTCGACCGTAAGGCTCAGCGGCTTCATCAGCGGACTGAGATGCGGGTTGGCGTTCCCACCTTTATCGAGAAAGTCTACGACTTCCACCAGAGTCTTAAAAACCCCATCGTGCATATAGGGCGCGGTTTCAGTGATGCTGCGCAATGTCGGTGTCTTGAACGCACCTTTGTCGCGCTCCAGTCGAGTCACGTTGAAGCGGCCAAGATCCTCCTTGAGCAGCCCCTCCTGCGGAACTCCGAGATTGTGAAACTGGTTGTCGGTAAAGTTGGGACCGTTGTGACAACGTATGCATCGGGCTTTCCCTCGAAAGAGTCCCATGCCTCGGACCGCACTTTCATCCATGACATTATTGTGACCCAAGACATACTTGTCGAAGGCCGAATTCTGCGACACGATCGTCCGCTCAAACGCGGCGATGGCTTCTGCAATATGCTGAAGACTCGCCCCTCCTCCGAAAATGAGCTGGAATTGTTTCTGATATCCGGGAATCTTTGCAATTTTCGGGACGACCGTTACGTGGGTTTCCGCCATTTCAATGGGATTGTGAATCGGCCCGATCGCCTGTTCCTCCAGAGAGCCGGCCCGACCGTCCCAGAATTGAAATGGATTGAAAGCTGTATTGTAGACTGTCGGAGATTGTCGCCCGCCCGCCGTACCAACTGTCCCGATAGAAAATTGCCTGACATCGGCAAATCCGGTACCGGGATTGTGACAAAAGGCGCAGGAAATCCCATTGCCCCTCGATAATCGACTATCAAAATACAACTGTTTACCCAGATCGACCTTCTGATCATAACTCAGATTGGTGGGAGGAACAGGCACATACGCCGGCAAAGGACTGATATCCGGAACAGTCATTCCATCGAGCGTGATCATTCCCATTGATGCTCCGTCTCTTGCACGCGTCTGAGCCGACAGCGGACTATCGAGAAACATGCCTGCGCCGATCAGACTCAACACGAGAGCGACCACAATGAACACACGCCAATGCAGCATAGCGCCTCCTTTCCCAGGCAAATGAATTTGCCGGAGAATAGCATAGGCCGCAACCTCCCGGTAGGGCGAGACTTCCCTCCTCCCATGGCAATTTGCTTATTCTTGGACTGGAGGTAGATACGATCGGTTAGGATGCCTTGATGGTCGCTCTCATGAGACTGTCTGCTTGGGGTGGAGAAAACCCTTGGTATCCCCGATGTCGCTCGGCCAGTTCCAAGACCGAGAAGGAATGTCCGTCTACCATTTCTGGCGCGGTAAAGATTTGCCGGAGATTTCCCCCACGAGCCCCGACGATCTCTCCGACGAAGACAACACCCTTGGCTCGAAGTCTGGCGATCGACTGTTCAATGTCATATACTCGAATCGCAAGATGATGAAAGACGCGATCTCCAAACTGTGTAACCCATGCTGGAATAATACTGGTTTTCCCGCGCTCATCGGGATAGGCCTGATCTACGAATAAGGGCGGGTACCCTGGGCACCTGAATACTTTCGCGTACCAATCATCGAATTCGAGCGTCTCCGAATAGGTGTACCCGAGGGCGACAAATTCCTGTGCGCGTGCATCGATGCCCGCCGTGCGTATGGTGAGGTGGTCGACGACCGGACTGAAACCGATGCCAATCTCGGTGAGCAAATCGTTGACGATGCGGGCGGCATGATTTCCCTTCAGATATTCATCGGTCATCCTGGAAATGAGGATATCCAATTCCTGTCCCTGTATCATGGGGGTCTCCTTACTTTTTCGGTTCGAACGTGATCCCCTGAGCCAACGGTAAAGCCGTGCCCCAATTGATCGTGTTGGTTTGGCGACGCATATAGGCCTTCCAGGAATCAGATCCGGCCTCGCGTCCACCCCCCGTCGTCTTTTCTCCGCCGAACGCGCCACCGATCTCAGCGCCGGAGGTGCCGATATTGACGTTCGCAACACCACAATCACTGCCCACCGCAGAGAGAAACTGTTCGCTGTGGCGCACATTCATCGTAAAGATCGCTGAAGACAACCCCTGCGGCACCCCATTGTGAAGCGCGATCGCCCCCGCCATCGTGCTGTAGGTCAGCACATAGAGAATTGGGCCGAACGTTTCCCGCTGAACAACCGGTCCCTGACTCTTGACCCGCACGATCGTCGGTTCGACAAAATTCCCTGAGCGGTCGAGAACGTGACCGCCGTATAGAATCTCTCCACCGTCCTTCTTCACCTCGGCAAGAGCTGTCCGGTAGGTCTCGACCGCGGCGCGATCGATCAGCGGACC
>DAISKX010000196.1:0-6911 GCA_036820725.1 Nitrospiraceae bacterium | reverse complement strand
GAGGCTCGTTCTTGCAGCGTCGCGCCGGGAACCGTCGAGTCTGCAAATACAGAGGTGAGCGACCCGTGTAAAGACAGCACGGTGAACGCCAGTAGGATGTGGGTATACATCGGACCTCCAAAGACATCGCCCTCCTGGAATCGAAAGCATCCGCTAGAATCGGCTTTTGCAAGGCTCGCGGCTATTCTGGACACTGGAGTACGTCTTTCCGACGGAAGTACTGTCTGATTTTCACAATTGGGATGCCTCAGAATAGCCATGGAGGCGGCCATGCCGAAAGTCCACAAAGGTAGGGTAGCAGACGTAGGAAGAGGCGTGATCGGTTATTGATCGAGAGTTACAAAACGCGCTGTCCATTAGAGGCATAAACTCATCAGTTCCCTACTTCTGGGTCACTTGACACGCTAAGCCTTTCCCCTTAGTGTATGCATAGTCATACACTTTGTGCTCTGACTTGCATGTCACACCGGCGTGTCGTCATAGCAGCTTGGAGTATCGGCGTCCTTTTTTCCACGCTCCTCAGTCTCGCCCTCGGCGAACTTACCATTCGAGCGATTCATGTGCTGCGCGACGGGATTCCATTCTCCGAAGCGCCTTCGGGACGCGTGGGCGCGATCGTGCTCGATCCCGGTCTGGGGTGGCGCGCCACGGCGCACTATGAACAGGATTTGTTCGATACTACCCACCGTGGCGTCGTGTATCGGGTGCACCGGTCGCAGGGCCAGCAGGGGTTTCGTTCCTACGGCGATGTCCAGGCACGAAGGCCGAAACTCCTCGTCATTGGGGACTCCTTTACGCAGGCTACGGCGGTCTCCGATGACAAGACGTATCATGCGTTGCTCCGCAAGAAGCTAGGAATGGAAGTGTTAGCCTATGGAGCTGGAGGATATGGAACATTACAAGAATATCTAATTCTCGACGAAGTGGTGGATCACATTCGGCCCACCATGCTCCTCTGGCAGTTTTGCAGCAATGATTTCATTAACAATGATCATGCGCTTGAAGTCGCTAGCACACTGAACAATAACGGCTGGACTCGGCCCTATTGGGAAGATGGACAGGTGGTGTTCCGGTCCCCTAAGCCCGGTCTGCAGATTCGGGAATGGATCCACCACCATAGCCGATTAGTATACTTTTTGGTGAGCCGAGTGGATCGCTTGCGGGCGCAGGTGGCGTCCGAATCAATTGAGCATGTCATCGCTCGGGAGGGACTGGCTCATCCTGGGTTTGCCCGATCCGTTCATATTACCGATGAGCTGATGGGACAAGTGCGTGCACGTGCGGGAACGATCCCCATTTATGCCTTCAGTTGCGACGCTGACCAACCATACAACGAAGCCTTTCAAATAATCGCCAGCCACCACGGCATCCAGTACCTGAAAGATGTTCCTGATTCTGTACAAGAGGCGCTGGGTCAAGGCCGAGACGTCTTAGCATCGGACGGACATTGGAATGAGTTAGGCCATGCGCTGATCGCAGAGAGACTCGCGAAGCATCTGCAACGAACCCTGACACCGCCACCAGGAACCCGTACGCGCCAACTGGCCTGGTCCAAAAAAGACGCCCAGGCACCTTCAGGATCAAACACCGATCACTATTAGTCATCCATTTACGAATTACGAATTAAGGGGTCATACCCCCATCGTCACCGGCTTACCCAAAATCGCTATCGAGGCTGTCCAGTGACGACCAAAAAGTGGCCAATCATTGGGGAAAACGTTAAAAAACCCGCGAAAATACCATGTTCTTTGACATTCGATCTAAATCTGTCGCGGGCATGAGTCGCACGATCGGGTCGACAGGATCAAGGATCGGGAGCCAGGATCGAGAGCCATCGCGGGATCAGTCAGGGGATCAGAGCGGGCGTGCGACCGTAGCGTAAAAACTTCAGGGGGGTACTCATATAACCGGACCAATCGGCCCAATCGGCCCTCTACAAGGCAGATAAGGGAGGTGTTCCCAAACCCCTGATCAAATGGGCTGTAGAAGTGCTTGAAAAAGCGGGTGGGCCAAAGACCCAAAAGGCTGTCCCTAAATCAGATGGTTGATAGATGATTGCAGCGGAGGCTAAAGGCTGAACCGGTGATCGATGATAACAAACCCTGCGCTAGAAGGGACTTGAAAGGAGCAAGAGCCAGTTAAAGTTTGGACGTTAAGCTTGCCCAGGATCGCCTGCCTGCCTAGGTTTTCGATCAAGCAGCTAACCCAGGACGCACTTGACTGCAAATCATATAAATCATGCCTCTCGCAGGTCACTCTCCAGTCCATCGAACATACTATTAACGTCATCAGGGCTAGAGCCGGATCCGCGCCAATCTTCTTCGTAGTCATCGGGGTCGTATGAGCCAGCTCGCTCACTTTCGATCTCGTCGGCCTGTTCCATCAGGGCATGCCTATATCGTTCTGTATCCACATTTAATTGCTCGCCTACATATTCGAGATCGGCCACCGCGCTACTGATCCAATCGGGATCATCACTCTGCTTTGCAGGATGATCTGAGGCAAACTCTTTAAACTGATCTCTCAAGGCCTCATATTCCTCCACAGTAACTGCATCCGGGTAATTTTTATAAAAGTCGGCCGCCGCTCGAAAGTCCTCATCCGATTCAGGCGAGGACAATAGGCACTTCTGCGCAGCAATAAACCCTTGTTCTTCTTGCTTAAATCCTCGTTTTGTCAGCGTCCGTAAAAGATTGAACAAGTCTACTTTATCCGCCGATCCTTGCTTCCATAACTCGCCCAATTGAGTAAGGACCGCGTCAATAATCTGCTGCGCCACAGGGCTCTGCAGCTCGTCTAAGACCCCCAACAAAAAGCGAAAGCGGGCTTCGTTGGACGGCGGGTCTGAGGAGAGACCGATTGTCTCCCCCTTCCGATTCACCATCCTGATCGTTCGAGCACTCCGTTGCCATAAGTTAGCGGTCAGGATTTTTACAAATTCGTCGCGTGCCCGTTCAATACCGCGGTAGCGATGCCCATGAACACCCGTCCAAAGAGTTGTGTACTGTTCAAAAAAGCATGCCGCTCGTAGGAGATCTATGGCGTCGGAATCAGATGTCTCCAGGAACTTCTCCATGAAATCTCTAATGGAGGGGCTGTGAAAAGAGACAACGACGAAATCGGCAATCTTTTTAGTCTTGATGAAGTTACCATCCAGTTCCTTCAGTGCGTTAATCCAATCACCTGGTCCAGTGGGAAATCCAAAACGTTTTTGGCGGAACTCGTAGAACTTCCAGAAGGCTTTGTCCATGTTATCCAGGCTCGTCTCATCACCCAGAGTGGATAACACGAAGAGTAAAGTCCTAGCACCTTCTGAAATTTGGTAGCGAAACGCATGGTCCCATATCCTCGTCGGGTTTTGAAGGCTGTCGACAAACTCCTGGAGGTACAGTGAAGGCGTTACGCCACGAGCATGTGAAGACTGCGTCATATATTCGATGACGCGAGGATTGTAATTACGGTGATAGAGAATTTGTTCGTAGCCGCGACTTTCGAGCAGAGCAAGCGTTGTATTCGTTTGGCACATCGGAAAAGTAAATGTGGTTGTAGAGAATCTTTGCACGTACGGTTCTTGTGTAGTCGCTAAGGTTGATTACACAAAGCCTAAAGTCTATGGGCGGATTCGCAAATGACTCGTACTGTTGCTTGGCGATGTTCAAAATGTATTCACGCGTGGTGAGAATGAACCGCCAGTTCGGATTGGCTGCTACTTCACTCATTAATTCTACGAGCCGCTGGTCCTCATTCTTCTGAAGCTTATTTAGCGACGTTTTACCGAGAAAATCGTCAAAGTAGAACACCTGTTTTGATTTTGAATTCTTAATGGACCGCAGCTCAGATAGATCGTGAGCGATTCGAAAGGCAGCAAATCCCTGCCGGTCCACTAGGTCCGCAAGAAGCACCTCTGCGAGCGTCGTTTTCCCTATTCCTGGAATTCCAGCAACTATGCAGAAGTGTGACTTCTGTAGGACCGCCTGCGCACGCTCAAGGCTCGGATTCGGAACGTAACGAGACAACCTCAGACGAATGCGTTCTAGATGCGTATCGGAATCTGAAAATATACCAGCATGGAGTACGCGCTCCAATACAGCCGCACTGGTTAACCACAACTTGAAATGCGCCCGCTCGACATCATCGTATTTCGTCAAAAGATTATTAATGTCGTCTCTGCCGAGGATATCCTCGGTTGCACGACAGTAAGGCTCGAGAAGGTGCATAAGATCATTTTTGCGCTGCGGTGTCAGGCCAACGGAGGTGGCAAGAACGTATCTGGTGGGATTGAGCCCCTGGAGTTTTTTACGTTCCTTAGCAACTACGACGCGGCGGAGTGTGTCGTAGCCGGATTCGGCGTAATGCTTACATTGGATGATTAGTTTATTCACCCCAGCGATATGTCGGAAATCTATGCCTGAGTCACGGCCCGTCGTGAAGCTTTCCAGCCGCACGCCGAGTGATCTTTGCAACAGATCTCGGCTCAGCAGCTCGAAATCATGCGGCGAGAGAGACCGAAAATCGTAGTTAGCCATCCTGCACTTTATGCGCTCATAGGGGTAAGCTTTCGTTCATGTGTGGTAGCATTATATGCTTTGCTACCTCTACATTCCTGGAAGGTAGGTTTCCGTTCCTGCGATACCCTCGCCTGCATATGAGAGAATGGAAAGCAAGAAAAGAACAAAAATTGACGCAGGATGTGGTGCACAAGTTTTGGGGATAAGGCTGTGGATAAGTCTCATTGGAGGCTTGCGAGTACGTTCAGGGTACCATGACGCTCACATTGCCTATTTCTTGGGCATTGAATGTAAAAGTTGATTAGCCACTATATCTTGTGGATTGACTCTTTCGTTTTTCTATTCATATCCCACATTGTTTCATTCCTGTTACGGTGTAATGCGGCTTACTACGTAGGTGCTGGCATCTGCAATAGACCGATAGGCTAGAGTACTTATACACAGGCGAACCAGCCATAATCAACGAAAGTCAAGGAAGCACGCGACCTCTTGGAGGCAATTCATGACGAAGAGTGACATACAAGTCGGAGCCTGTGTGCGAGTGATCATCGATCGATGGGATGCGCCTGGTGGGACGCTGGGAAGAGTCGAGAGTATCGAACACACAGGCGTAACACAGGATTGGTGCTTTACCGTCGAATGGTTGAATCGAACAGACCAGCTTTCCAGGCATCGACACACCAGCCTGAATCTGTTCGACTATGACCTACCGGACTTCGAAGTCTCTACCGGTCCCATCGCACCGCCGCCTCATAGGAATCCCCAATCCAGTCGCCTGTACGTGAGGGTCGACGTATCTAAATCGGCGGGCCTGACGGTGTCGGACCGCACGAGGTGACGGGCCCGGCATCCATTATGATGTAGACACACGTCGTCACGGCGGTTGAGCACACGAGCACCGTCGCTCCCCCGGGGGTCACGCCGCCGTCGCAGACGGCACCGCCGGACTTCGCTTGCTGGCCCCGGCAGGCCGCCGCATGCGCGGCCAGCTCCCGTGGGAACTTCTGGGCAAGCTCAGCGGTGGTCATCAGGCGAACGTTCGCGGCGGCACGGTCCGCGTCGGTGCCAGCCAGCGCACGATCGACCTGTGCCACACGCGCGGCCTGCGAGGGAGGGAGCTGGGTCTCCTGAACGCAGGCACCCTTTTCCAGGACCTGCTCGGTACCGCTGCACGCGCCGAACAGCACGCCCAGCAGAATCCAGGTTGGGCGCTGAAGCTTCATCGGACTCTTCGAGGGTTTTCCTATAGGCGCGAACATGCTCATGTCTCACCTCCGTAGTGGTTCAATAGAGTTTGACGGCCTTCATCGTAATGTTGGGACGATGGTCGCGTGTACTTCAAGTTTCTGGACCGATTAGCGAAATCGAAACCTTCGCAGTTGGTCAGGAATGGGGGAAGTCGCACGTCTTCGTAAGAATGAGTCCGGGCGGACACCGCTAGTCCATTAACTCCATCCTGCCACCAGTAGTGTTGGGGTCACCCTCACTCAATACCACAATGAGGAGAACCACCCATGCCGACTGAGAATCAGCCCGTAGGCCCCACGCCGCAACTCTTTTTCCACATCGTCGATTCGCAGGACTCTCCGTTCGGATACCTCATAATCTGAACGGACAAAACGGTCCCGGTGGCGTAATACTAGTGGGTCGTCTTCTTGCCCAGTTGCTCGCCGAAATCGATCAACAGATGCAGTTTTCCTAAAGCGAGCGGGCTTGCTGAGCAGTGAGACCATTCACATTAAGGAGATCGAGAATGCCCTGTATTACCCTATTCTCCGTATCCCGCATGAGATACGGTTCAGGGATGGCATCCAGAGGAGGATTAGCCTGCTCAGCCTTGTGTTCGCCCACGCAACGCGGTGATGGCGTCGCGGAATTCTTGCTTGGTGAGCAGTCCCTTCCGTTCCAGCACCTCCACGAGGGCCGCAATGTGCCACATATGCGAGACGGTCAGTTCGAGAATGGAGATGGTTTCTTTGGAGTCCAGCTTTTCAGCCATGCGGAGAAGTACTCTTCAGATAGTGTCCTTAACTACCTTCTCATCGGGTGTGTTCATAAACCCTTCGGTGACCTTAAAATACACTTTTGTGAACGGCTCACCTACTCAGTCAGTCTAGCTGTCTTTGCGATCCGACTTATCCTAAATCCATTAAATACGGAACCGACCCAAAACAGCACCATGATAGCCACAACGTCGACAACAATTCTACTTGCTCCAGTGGCCGGGTACTCGCTGATGTACCCATAGGCGAGTTCAGCAATAAATAGGGCGCCAATCACCCAGCACATCGCGACAAGGTGTCGTCCAATAGGACCCATATTTACTTCCTCCTTCTTCTTCCTTTGATAAGCTCCTTCGCCTTCGCAAGCCACGTGGGCGGTTCGTATAAAATCGTCCAGGTC
>DAISKX010000195.1:0-6924 GCA_036820725.1 Nitrospiraceae bacterium | reverse complement strand
GGCGACAAAGACCTGAAGCAGCCGGCCCGTTCGGAAGAGCGGCGGCAGCTATTGGAGAAGGTGGTCGGTGGCCGGTTTGATTACCAGGAAATGTCCCGCCGCTCGCTGGGGGCACCGTGGAATCAGCTCAGTGATAAGGACAAGCAGGAATTCGTCGATCTCTTTCGCACGCTCTTGACCAATACCTACGCGGACCGCGTAGAAACCTATTCCGGTGACGGCGTGAAATATTTGAACGAGCGAACGGAAAAGGAATATGCGGAGGTGCGAACCAAGGTGCTCTCGGGAAAGACAGAAATACCGATGGACTATCGGCTGTTGAACAAGAGCAATGATTGGCGTGTATACGATGTGGTGGTAGACGGTGTCAGCCTGGTCAATAATTATCGGGGACAGTTCTCAAAAATTCTCCGCACGTCCTCCTATCCCGAGCTTGTCGATCAGCTTCGCAAGAAATCCGATAAGCTCAAGTCTCCGTAAACCCGTCGAGTCGTTGTTGTTTCGTATGCGCCATGCAGCGTAAACACGTGTTTGTCCTCCGTGTGCTGGTGGCGTGCGCCTGCCTGATCGGGCTCTGTCTGCCTGACCGCGCGGGGGGAGATACGCAGATCATCCCCGTCCCGTCGGTCTCAACCAGCAGGAACGACGGTAACGATGTCGGGCTGATTACGCCGATCCTGGTCACCGATCCTGACGGTGAACTCAAATACCTCATGGCGCCCATGCTCATTCAGAATTCGATCGTAGGCACAAGGGGCGTCTTTAACCTCTTTCGCTATGAGCCGGGTGGACGGGAGATGCGGTTTATCGCGTCGTTGACCGAACGCATCGAGCGGAAGCTGTTTTTCAGCTACACCGACCCGGCCTTCAGCAACGGCCGATATTCGTTGAACTTCGGAGCAACATTTTTCAAGAATGCCACGTCGCGGTTTTTTGGTCTCGGTCAGAAAACCCGCGAAGAGAACGAGAGCAATTATACGGCGCGGGAGGCGCGTGCCCATTGGCGATTGGGCCTGCATGCAAACGAAGTGACCCAGGTGTCCATCGGACAACGGGTACGGCAGGTCAGCTTGCAACAAGGCGCCACCGATTTACCGTCGACGCTCGTCGAGTTCCCCACGGTCAACGGCGTGCAGGGTGAAACGATCGTTATTGGACACCGGGCTACATTCTATTACGACACGAGGAACAGTCTCGTGTCGCCGACGGAGGGGACGGCAATCACGGCCTACGCGGAGTTGATTCAGAATGTGCACAACAGCGATCACCCCGTGTTTTCACATTATGACCTCGAAGTCAAAAAGCTGTTCCCGAGCGAGTCGAAACGCGCCATTCTAGTCGTCCGTGGAGACCTGCAAGCAACGCTCGGCTCGCAGGTGCCGTTTTTTGAGCAGTCGTCGCTCGGTGGTCAAAACAATCTTCGCGGATTCGGGCTGGACCGATATATCGACAAACATCTCGTGGCTCTCAGCGTTGAGGAACGCATTCATATCATGCGCAGCAGAGTAGCGGGGGTGACAGCCGATCTTGAACTGGCGCCGTTTATCGACAGCGGACAGGTGTTTAACTCCTTCAGCGACTTGAGTTTCAAAGATTACCGGATTACTCCGGGATTGGGGTTGCGTGGGATTGTGCGGCCCAATGTCGTCGGGCGGCTTGACTACGGCTATAGCAGGGAAGGCGGAGCCATCTTCGCCGGCCTCGATTTCCCCTATTAGCAGGATTGGATCCCCGGCAGCGGGAGCCAAGCACATTCTTTAAAACCTAGTATCCCGCTCGCCCCAGACCCCGCTGTTGATCGACTGTCGGTCTTGACAGTTCACGTCGCCGGCCTTTCGCTTATATTCGAGGCAACTTCTTCATATTCGTTGGGATTTGTGCAAACCGCCATGAGGGCTAGCGCACCGCATTGGGTCTGTCGAACCGCGCTGAGCGGTCTTCTCTTCGGCATTTTGCTCTGTCTGCCCTTGTCCGCCCGTGCGGACGGATTCGGGCCTTTCCCTGTGAGGAATTTCCAAGCTCTCAACCTGCTGGTGCTGGCCATGCGTGGGACTGGGGTGATATCTCGCTCTACAGCAAATATCAGGTGATGAAAGAAGGAGCGTCGGCACCCGCGATCGCCTTGCGCATGGCGGTCAAATTACTACCGGAGACGAGAGCCGCGTGTTCGGCAACGGGCACCCCGATGTCGGCGTCGGCCTTGCACTCGAGAAGACGCTTGTCTCACGCTTTATCGTCTATGGCAACATCAACGGAGTCTTTCCGACCGGTCGCATCTCCCGTTACAACCGGTGGTGAGCGGGCTCGTCGCTGTCGAGTACCTCTGGTCCAATAACCTCTCATTCACGGCTCAGTTGGACTATTTACAGCTCGCATTACCATGGGAGCGGCACTCAGGTGTTAGACAAGGGAGTGACTGAATCGGTGGTGGGGTTCAGCTACCGGGGGACCCCGAATTTCCTATGGCAGCTATTATGGAATTGAGAACCTCGACTTGATTCGTGGCAGCACGGCGGATGTTACTATCTCGACCGTCTTCACATATCGCTTTGCGTCGTAAGGAGCGTTTCGAGCGCCGGAAACGATCTAAGCCAATGGAATGCTTGACAAAGAAATATCCGTATGTGAGACTATCCAAGCTTGGTCAAATTCAATCGCTGCTTCGCCCACGTCCTACGCCGAACTGCTACTTCCCATTGAGTAAACCGTTAGGTATTTAACTGAGCAAGGAGATTGCCTATGTCGTTGTTGAAGACCATACACAGCCCTGCTGATTTGAAGCGGCTCTCTCCGGAGCGGTTTCCCCAGCTCTGCCAGGAGATTCGTGAGCAAATCATCTCGGTGGTCTCAAACGTGGGTGGCCATCTTGCGTCCAACCTAGGGGTGGTAGAGCTCACGGTAGCATTACACTATCTGCTGGAGACACCAAAAGACCGCATTGTCTGGGATACGAGTAATCAGGCCTATACCCACAAGCTCCTCACTGGGCGCCGAGAGCAGTTTCATACCCTGCGGCAGTACGGAGGGTTGAGCGGATTTTGCAAACGGGAAGAAAGTGCCTACGATACGTTCAATGCCGGGCATGCGGGGACCGGAGTATCGGCAGCGTTCGGCATGGTCGCAGCGCGTGAGCAGGTGAATGGGAGGCATAAAGTTATCTGCGTGGTCGGCGACGGCGCCATGACTTCCGGAATGACCCTTGAAGCTCTGCATCATGCAGGAGGATCCAATAAGGATTTTCTGGTGATTCTCAACGACAACCAGATGTCCATTTCGAAAAACGTCGGCGCGATCTCCGCATATCTCAACCGGACCTTCACGGGTGAGTTCTATGCCCGGGTTCGTGAGGAGACGGGGCAGTTTCTGCGGAGAATCCCGCACATCGGACCGGAAATGGAGAAGATCGCCAGACGGGCGGAAGAATTAGCCAAAGGCGCTATCCTACCGGGGTTGCTGTTCGAGGAACTCGGGTTTCAGTACGTCGGACCGATCGACGGTCATAATTTTGAGCATCTGCTCCCCACGTTGGAAAACGTGGTGAGAATGAAAGGGCCCGTACTCCTGCACGTCATTACGAAAAAAGGCCTGGGTTATGAGCCGGCCATTGAGAATCCGGTCTGGTTCCACGCGTGCCCGCCGTTTGTCCGGGAGACCGGCGTCCCGGCGAAGAAATCACCGAGGCCGACCTATACGGCGATCGCCGTCGATACCTTGGTCAAATTGGCGAAGCAAGACAAGCGCATCGTGGCGATTACCGCTGCCATGTGTGAGGGAACGGGATTGAATGCCTTCGAGAAGGTCTTTCCCGATCGGATCTATGACGTGGGGATTGCCGAACAGCATGCGATTACGTTCGCGGCAGGGATGGCGGCACAGGGCATGAGACCGGTCTGCGCCATCTATTCGACCTTCCTGCAGCGTTCCTACGATCAAATCGTCCATGACGTGGCGACCCAGAACCTTCCGGTGACGTTGTGCATCGACCGGGGCGGGCTTGTTGCGGAGGATGGGACCACGCACCACGGCGCATTCGATTATGCATTTCTGCGGCACGTCCCCAACATGATTGTCATGGCCCCGAAGGATGAGAATGAACTGCAACATTTGATGAAGACCGGCTTGAGCTGCGATGCGCCGGCATCGATCCGGTATCCGCGTGGCGTCAGTCTCGGAGTGCCCATGGATCTCGAACCGGTGGCCTTGCCGATCGGTAAGGGAGAGTTGTTGCGTGACGGCAGCGACGTCGCGATTATTTCCATCGGTGTTACGACATGGCAAGCGCACAAGGCGGCCGAACGTCTGGAGCAAGAGGGAATCTCGACCGCGGTCGTCAATGCGCGGTTTGTGAAGCCCCTGGACAAGGAGCTGATCGTGGACGTGGCGAAGCGCGTCCGATATCTCGTCACGGTGGAGGAAGGCGCGAAAATGGGCGGTTTCGGTTCGGCTGTGCTCGAAGCACTCTCCGACGAAGGCATCACGCCCCTCCGCACCAAGCTCATCGGTCTTCCCGACTGGTATATCGAACAGGGACCGCAGGATCTCCTGAGGGAGCGGTACGGACTCACGGCCGAGGGCATCTACGAAAGCATCAAGCAGTTGATGATGGGCAAGGCAGAGGCCGCGGCAGATCGAGTCGCGTCACTCACCGGCGGACATCTGCATGGTGACGAGCAGGGGAGCTGAACGCGCAGTGCGAGTTGTGAATGATGAGTGTGGAGTTATGAGTGGAAAAGACTGATTGAAACGCAACTAAGAGTACACCATGCACATCACGCGTAAGAAAACGAGACAAATCAAGGTCGGCCATACCCAGATCGGCGGCGGCGCGCCGGTCTCAGTGCAGTCGATGTGTTCGACGGATACGCGTGATGTCACAGCGACGGTCGAACAAATCAAACAGCTCGAAGCGGTAGGATGCGAAATCATTCGGGTGGCCGTTCCGGATATGGAAGCGGCCGACGCATTGCCGAAGATCAAATCGCAGATGACCGTCCCCTTGATCGCCGATATTCACTTCGATCATCGCTTGGCGCTGAAAGCCGCCGAAGTCGTCGATTGTGTGCGAATCAACCCAGGCAACATCGGCGCCTGGTGGAAAGTGCAGGAGGTCATCAAGGCCGTCAACGAACGCAAGATTCCGTTGCGCATCGGGGTCAACGGCGGATCACTGGAGCGCCCATTGCTTGACAAGTACGGGTGGCCCTCCCCGGAAGCCCTGTCGGAGTCCGCACTGAACGCTGTGCATGCACTTGAAGACGAAGGGTTCACGAATCTGAAGGTATCGCTCAAAGCTTCGGACGTCCATCATGCCATTGACGCCTATTGGTTGTTCGCGCATCAGGCGGATTATCCGTTGCATATCGGCATTACGGAAGCGGGCACGGCGATGACGGGAGCCGTGAAGTCCGCCATCGGTCTGGGCTGGCTCCTCTCCCAAGGCGTCGGGGACACGTTGCGTGTGTCGCTGGCGGCAGACCCTGTCGAAGAGGTCAAGGTCGGCTTTGAAATTTTGAAGTCGCTGGAGTTGCGGCATCGCGGCATCAATGTCATCGCCTGCCCGACTTGCGGGCGCGTGGAAATCGACGTCGTGCGCATGGCGAATGAGCTCGAAAAAAAGCTCGGGCATATCAAGACTCCGCTCAATGTGTCGGTACTGGGATGTGTGGTCAATGGGATCGGCGAAGGCAAGGAAGCGGATATCGGCATCGCTGGCGGAGAGGGAAAGGGCATCCTCTTTAAGAAGGGCAAGCTGATCCGCAAGGTGCCGCTGGAAGAGTTGATGGAGACACTCATCCACGAAGTGGAAGTTCTAGCCAAAGAAAAAGAAGCCGAAGGTGCGGATCAGGATGCCCACGCAGCCGGCGGTCAGACCAATGGACAATCCGAATGGACAGCAATTGATTCCGCTTCCGGTCAGTCCTCTACGGTAGTGCGCGAGATTCCCGTCCTCCCCAATCAGCGATAACGCTGCTTCTTTTCGTTTCACATTCTGTGATAACGGAACAGCGGTTGAGATACGCGCAATCTCCTGTTTATAATGCGCGCGGGGCGCCGTACCCAAGTGGCTAAGGGAGCAGTCTGCAAAACTGCGATGCAGCGGTTCGAACCCGCTCGGCGCCTCCACCCACCACAGCATGAACGGATGGCTGGGTAGACCGAAGGATGAACGGATCAAGCTCGTTGGATGACCGCCGCGCCGCACCAGGTCAAAGAACGCGTAAGCTTCCCCGTCAAGGAGACCGTTTCAAAGGAGAACTTCCAGCGGTGTGACGTTGGTCCCGTAACGAGACAATCCTTAACCAGAGCAGACGACTTCTTCGACGATCTGTAAGGGCTGACGTTGTGCAATCTACTCGTTCGGCGTCAGGTGTCCAAGCGAGCGATGCGGGCGGTGGTGATTGTAGTCGAGCCGCACGCTTCGATGATGGTCTGAGCCTTGACAAGCGACGTGAACTGGTGGACGTTCAAACATTCATCTCGCAAGCGGCCGTTACACGATTCAATGCAGGCGTTGTCCACGGGTTTGCCTGGCCGAATGAAGTCGAGGTGCACCCCGCGCCGATAGGCCCAATCTTCAAGCGCTCGTGATTGGAATTCGGTCCCATGATCTCCCGTGATCGACCGCGGTCCCGGTCCACTGTTCAGCACACGATGTCACGCTTCTCCGACCGTCGCCCCTGACATGCGAACCCCGGCCTCTAGTACCGGACTCTGGCGACTCCAGTGATCGACGACCGTCAACACTCGGAACGGCCGCCCATCGGCCAGGGTATCATGCACAAAATCCATGCTCCACCGTTCCGTCGGGCCCATCGGTACCGGAGCCGGCCCTCGGTGCAACGCGATATGTTTCCGTCTCCGCACCCGCATCCGCAGCTGCAACCCATCGAGCCGGTAGAGCGCCGGACGCGCGTGCGATTCACT
>DAISKX010000194.1:0-6948 GCA_036820725.1 Nitrospiraceae bacterium | reverse complement strand
CACGCCTGCGGTACGGGCTGCTTTGGAGGATGCACGCCGATCGTTCGGCACCGCGGAGCGCACCTTTAGAACGGACGCACCATTGCAACAGGATTTGCGAGAGACTCTGCGTGAAATCAGTCGCGCCGCCCAGGCGATGCGCGTACTTGCCGATTATTTGGAACGCCATCCGGAAGCGCTCCTTCGCGGCAAGAAGGATCAGAAACCATGAGGCACTCCCGTTTGAGTGTCGGAATGTTCGTTGTCGGTGTCGCTGCACTCGTCATGGGTTGCGGTACGTCACCAGAACCCCACTTTTATACCTTGACCGCGGCTGAGCACGCCTCGCGTAAGAACAATGCAACGGTAGTGGAAGGATCTCGCTTCGCGGTCGGCCCGGTCACGCTCCCCGAGATGGTGGACCGTCCCGAACTCGTGGTCCGGGTCGGCGCCAATCAGGTCGCTCTGGTTGAACAGCACCGCTGGGCCGAGCCACTGAGGAGCGAAGTCGCACGTGTGCTCGCCGAGAATCTTGGTGAGCTTCTGAGTGGAAGCCAAGTCGTCACCTATCCGTATAATGCGAGCCGTGATGTCGACTACCGTGTGATTGTCGATATCCAACGTTTCGATTCCATCCTCGGGCAGACCGTGACGATCGACGCACTCTGGGCAGTTCGCCGTGTCTCCGGCGGCGGTGAACCGATAAGTGGACGTTCGGTGGCGCGTGAGCCGACGGGAGGGAACGGATACGACGCCCTTGTGGCCGCGCATGGCCGCGCGCTTGCCGGCATAAGCGGAGAAATTGCCGAGGCGATCCGGATCGCAGTGCCTCAGCGACTGACCCCTTGATCGCGAGCTGAGGCTTGTTAAGAGCATCTTGTGGAGGCCTCACTTATTCGAGACTCTTCAGAGAAAAGAAATGCCAACCCCAGGGTTCGAGCGAGACATAGAATCCCGAACCCGTCATTTCCTCTCCTGTTCGCTCATACTGTTGTCCTGAGAACACATCCACCAAACGCCATCTTCCTGCAGCCACATCGGACCACGGCAGCCGCACGCGCGCCTGGGAAGGAGTGGCGGAGTAATTGACGATCACGAGACATCGCGCGGTTTGCTTCTTCCAACACCAGGCCAGCAGATTCCGACAAGTCATATTGTCCGGCCAACCGGTGCATTCGCACAGATCCCATTCGCCACTGCAGAACGGTTCCTGTCCCGTCTCGCGTACAAGCTGGTGATAAAAGCGCTGGAGGTCGTGGTCCGGAGCTTCCTCGGGGCGGCGTCCGAGAAACACGGGCACTCTTGTTCGTCGCCCCTGAAATTGCCCTTCGTGGAGCAGTTTTGCACCAGGAAGTGAAAGAACAGCCACGGCCGCTGCACGATGTTTGTCGGGGGGGAATGTCGCGGCGGCTCGGGGTTCGTCATGATTCTCGAGAAAGCGCACTAACCGCCGATGGTACGCCGGATCACCTTGCAGGTGCTGCCGTATCGGGTCCACCTCTCCATGTTCCAACCGGTCATACAATCGCTTATCGTAGCAGTAGTCGAACCCCTGCTGTTGCAACTCCCATTCGAGATCCCCATAGGCTTCGGCCATGAAGACAAACCGGCTGTGCATCGCGCGCACGGCAGGAATCACGTCCGGCCAATAATCACTCTTCGGTTTCTGTCCGGCCCGTTGACCCCATGTCCGTTCAAAAATCGAGTTCATGATCAACATGGCCATGTCGCAGCGGACACCGTCACATTGCTCCGCGATACTGAGAACGGTCTCGATTGCCGCGCGACGCAATCCCCGGTCGAAGGCATTGAGTTGGAGAACATCGGGCCAGGCCGGGAAATACGGATCTCGACCGCAAGCATAAACCTGGCCGCCTCGCTCAAGAAACGACGCAGGGTCTCTTTCTAAATCCGCCCGATCGCCGCGCACGAAGTATTCCGGATGCTCCTGGACCCACGGATGATCGGGAGCCACATGGCAACGAGATCGAGCATAAGCCGGAGGCCTCTTCCCGAGAGCTGCTTCCTGGCCTCGGCCAAACCGTCCGGTCCGCCCAGCGCCGTGTCCACCACGTAACGGCGGACACAGTAGGGGGACCCGACGATGTCTCGATCTGAAAGATCTGGAAGAGCGCGGAGACACTCGCCCATTAACGCAGGATTGGCCCGAGCGATCGCCAGGCCGGTAGGACTCCGCTCCCACACACCCATGAACCAGACGGCATCCACGCCAAGATGCACAATCGCATCCCAGTCCTGGTTCGGCACCTCCCCAAGCGTGACCGGACGAGCATATTTTCGACTCAATTCACCAAGCCATACCCACGTGTTGATCTCGTAGATACGGGGATGTGAAGGCCACGTCATCGCCGACGCACCTTTCAGCCTTTTGGGCCATCCTGACGAAAGGCGGCAGTTTTTCCACCTTCCAGAAACTTCTTGGGATCGATCATACCGAACACCTCGATCAGCTTCGCCACACAGCCGGTCCACCCAGTCTGATGACTCGCACCGAGACCCGCCCCATTGTCGCCATGAAAGTACTCAAAGAATGAAAGGTGGTCGCGCCAGTGAGGGTCGGTCTGAAACTTTTCCGTACCGCCGTACACAGGCCGGCGTCCCTTCGTATCCCGCATGAAGATCCTTGTGAGCCGTTCGGCAATCTCCTTGGACACTTCGAACAGATTCATCAGGCGTCCGGACCCAGTCGGACATTCAACTTTGAACGTATCCCCATAATAGAGGTAGTAGCTCATCAGCGCCCGTATGATGAGCACGTTGACGGGCATCCAGACCGGTCCCCTCCAGTTGGAATTTCCGCCGAACATGCCCGTGTCCGATTCCGCAGGCAGATATCCGACCCGGTATTCCTGGCCGTTCACGTAAAACATATAAGGGTTTCGGTCATGAAACTTTGAAATCGAACGCAGCCCGTAGGGCCCGAGGAACTCGTCCTCGCTGAGCATGATCGCCAGGATACGACGCAATCGATCCGGATTGACGAGCGCCATGATTCCGCGCTCGCCCACTCCGTAATGTCCCTGGCCGGTCGGATGAATCCACTGAAACACCTCCGGCATCCTCTTGGCTCGCTCCCGTAAAAGTTGGAGAGCACGCGGCACGCGCTCGCGTTGCCATGGATCGATAACCGTCGTTGCGCAGAGAGGCAAGAGCCCAACCATCGAGCGCACTTTGAGGCGTGTCGCGCTTCCGTCCGGGAGACGGAGGATGTCGTAATAGAACCCGTCTTTTTCATCCCACATCCCGTCCGACCCGGAACCATTCATGCCCGCCGCGATCCACAGGAAATGTTCATAAAATTTGGCGGCCATGTCGTCGTACATGGAGTCATGAGCAGCCAGCTCCACGGCGAGTTCCGCCATGTTCTGGCTGAAGAGCGCCATCCAGGCCGTACCGTCCGCCTGCTCCAGATATCCACCCGTCGGCAGCGCGGAACTCCGATCGAACACGCCGATATTGTCCAGACCGAGAAACCCGCCTTCGAATACATTCTTTCCGTTACGGTCCTTGCGGTTCACCCACCAGGTGAAATTGAGCGTCAGTTTGGAGAAGGCGGCTTTGAGAAATTGGATGTCCCCCTCGCCGCGACGGCCGACGTCAAGGCGGTGCAGAAACAGCGTGGCCCAGGCATGGACCGGCGGGTTAACGTCGCTGAAATTCCATTCATAGGCGGGAACCTGTCCGTTGGGATGTTGGTAATGTCCGGTCAGCATGAGTTTCAACTGATCGCGCGCAAAGTCAGGATCCACGACGGACAGAGCGATGGTATGGAAGGCGAGATCCCACGCGGCGTACCAGGGATATTCCCATTTGTCCGGCATGGAGATAATGTCGTCGTTCACCATGTGGAACCAGTCGCGGTTCCGGGCTGGATTCATCCCATGGCGCAAGGGATGCGCGTGGTGCTCTTCCAACCACCGGTCGGCATCGAAATAGTAGTACTGCTTGCTCCAAAGCATTCCTGCGAGTGCCTGGCGCATGACGTTCGCCCGATCGGCGTCGGCTTTGACGGAGGCGGGAGTCACGGCGTCATAGAACTCATCCGCCTCCTTTTGCCGAGCCTTAAATTGGGCATCGAACTCTCCGAACGGATCTCGCAATTCAGTAGGGGCAGACGCGGTCAGGCGGAGCCGTATCGTCTGTTGGCCTTTGGGACCAATAGTTACCTGATGGTGACTGGCGGCCTTTGTCCCCGTCCCATCGGGATTCACCGCAGCCTTCCGGCCATGCACCACATAATCATTGATGCCGTCTTTCACATGCGGGCTGAGGTTTGAGCCATTGAACAGTCTGGTGTTGTTCGTTTCGTTCTCCGTAAACAGCAAAGGGATCGTCCCGTCGCAGTACAGGTAATAGTCGGCGAGAGGTTCCTGGAACAGTGGGTCCGTATGGTGGGCGTGAATTACCGCCTCTTTGTTCCCCTTCACCGACCGGAGCATCGGCTTGGGTCCGCCAAAGGCCCAGGACCAGGTGTTGCGAAACCAGAGGGTGGGTAACACATGCAGAGCTGCCTTCTCCGGCCCGCGGTTGTGAATGGTGATCCGGATGAGCACATCGTCCGGTGCCGCCTTGGCGTATTCCACGAAGACATCGAAGTATCGGTCCTCGTTGAAGATGCCGGTATCAAGCAATTCATATTCCATCTCATTGCGTGTTCGGCCCCGGTTGGTCGTCACCAGATCCTCATAGGGAAATGCAGCCTGCGGGTACTTGTACAGATATTTCATGTAGGAATGCGTCGGCGTGCTATCGAGATAGAAATAGTAGTCCTTGACGTCTTCCCCATGATTGCCTTCGCTATTGGTCAGGCCGAAGATCCGCTCCTTGAGAATCGCATCCTTTCCGTTCCAGAGCGCAAGGGCAAAGCAGAGAACTTGATGGTCGTCCGAGATACCTGCCAGCCCGTCCTCGCCCCAGCGATAGGCCCGCGAGCGTGACTGCTCATGGCTGAAGTAGTCCCAGGCATTGCCGTCCGAACTATAGTCTTCCCGGACCGTTCCCCATTGCCGCTCGCTCAGATAGGGTCCCCATTTCTTCCATGGCGCGGTTTCCAATTTACTTTCTTCCAGACGACGATGTTCTGCCGTGCGTGTCATGTGCCACCTCCCTCCGAATGGCTGTCCAAAAAACTGTCTTGATCAAAACACCCAGCGTCATCATGTACCACGGGTGTGCAAACCCCTCTACTGTCAAATGTGACAGGTCGGCGCATATTCCGGTATTGACCGCACGAGCAGCCCGTTGCTTACAGCGACCTAGGTGTCACGGAACGGTCGCGACAATGCAATCAAGGCCTTGCCCACCGTGTTCCTATCCTGGCCTGCAAGGAGAGTGTATTCCTTCTGTGCACGCATCGAAAACTCCTGTCGGCGATCAGGGGCGATGGTAAGCAGAACACTCAGAGCCTCAAGATATTCTCCCTGTCCTCTCGCAAGGTCGACTTTCAAGTTATCCATGTTGATTGCAACGAACACCTCGACCTTGTGTTCAGCTTTGGGCAATCCGTCGCGGGTGTACCAATCACCAGGGGTGGTCGACGAGAGAATATCATTCACAGTTTCCGTGATTGAGCAACCGCTGAAGTAGACACTCAGCAAGACAATACCGATCAATCGCTGGAACGTCTTTCTGGCATATGACATGGTGGCCTCCTTTGCTTCAATGAATGGTCTTCTTCCGATCGATTGGTGATCCGTTCGCCTTATCCGCGTCGCTGGATTTATCTTTCGGCATAGCTTCTTGGATCAGATCATCAAGTAATGCATTGAGCGGTGTATACTTGGAAGCGGTTCTGCCGTCCAACAGATCGGCCATCATGCTGCCCAGGGTGGCGCGGGCGATGTCCTCCAGGTAGACGGGGTCCTGAGAAACGGCCTCGTTTGCCATGTTCGTTTCGGCGACGGAGGCCCACACCAGCTCTCCGTTCTCCGTATCCCACAACTGCAGCGAAAGTCGCATGATGCTCGAACGAGTCTGCGCTACCCGCACGTCGAATGCGGGTATTTTCCAGCGGTCCGTCATCGTCTGCACGAAGAAGGCCAGACGAGGCTGGAATACATACCGTGCGCCGAGCGCACCGGCGATCTTGCGCAACAGATCTCGATTGAACATATTGCTTTGCTCATGATCCAGCATCAACTTGGTGTACCCTTCGGCCAATCCCTGGCGATTGATGCGCGTCACGGTGTCTCTCGGAGATACCGTCTGCCACTTCGGAGCTAATTTGCGAAGGATATCCTCGAAGTAATAGGAAATCGCGACCTCGTTGCCGCGAAGACCTGCAAACGTCACTGCGGGAAACAGGGCCACTGGTCCCTCCTCCAGTAAAGAGAGGTGGAATGACGGAGCGAGCGGGGTCGAATTGGTCCGGGACTGCCAGCCATAGATCGAACTCGCGCAACCGCCCAGCAACAGGACGGCGCCCACCCAACCGGCCCATCCGGCCAGGTATTGCGTCGGCGCCGTGGAGATAGCACGGCGCCGGTCATTGGACAAGCGGGACCACATGGGCTAGATCGGCTTCGACGGTGGCATCCAGTTTCTGTTCGAGTTGAAACAATCGGGCGACTTTCCTCCCCGGAAGGATCTGCCGGAACCGCCCGACATATTGATAGTGAAGTTGAACTTTCTCCTGTTTGAGTTGAAGAAACTCATTCAGGAGTTGTTCGGCTTGGGGATCGGAAAGATGGTCGGAATTCCTGGCATACTCCCGAATCAGCCGGACGAGGCCATCATTCATCTTCGCCACATCGGCACGATACTCTTTATACACGGACCAGAAAACCGCGTCTTCCCAAGGCTCCAGGTGGAGAAATGTTCTTACGGCATCCGCTTGTTTGACTTGCATGTAACCCGTTTGTCGTCCAGTAGGTCTGCCATCGCTAGAAACATGATCATGTGCCATTGCATCCCCTGCCAAGCCCGTAATTGTTCCGGCTGTCATCATGT
>DAISKX010000193.1:0-6954 GCA_036820725.1 Nitrospiraceae bacterium | reverse complement strand
TTGAGTTACACACCGGTGTGAGTTTGAAATACCTGATGGCATTTTAATTCACACGAGCAGGCAGTCTGTGGAAACCGGAGCAGGTGTCTCGGCACTAACGACAAAAAGAGGGGAGCTATGACGAAAGCGCAGATTATCGAGCGGATGTCGGAACAGGTGACGACGTTGACCAAGCGACAGGCGGAGATCGTGGTCAATACCATTTTCGACTGCATACGCGATTCGCTGAGGAATGGAGACAAGACCGAGATACGTGGATTCGGAAGTTTTCGGTTGAGAGCCCGTCGTATGAAAGAGGGTCGAAATCCAAAGACCGGGGCCACCGTCGCCGTTCCGGCCAAGCGAGTGCCCTTCTTCAAGGCCGGCAAAGAACTCAAGGAACTTTTGAATCAGTAACAGGAGGACCACGTGTCCCAGTCAAATGAGACCGCGATGCAGGACATCCGATGGAGTGAAGAGGCGCTCAAACGTATGGAACGAGCTCCGGTGTTCCTGCGTGGAATGGTCCGCCGGCTAGCCGAAAAGAAAGCCCGCGAATTGGGATACGCGGAGATTACCGAGCAGATCCTCGACCAGTTCAAGCATCAGATGATGGGTAGTATGGGCGGCGAAGGCGGCATGGCCAAGGCCGCTGATCAGATGGCAAAGGGCCAACTGCCTTGGACGGCTGCTGCGAAGGAACGCCTGGCCGCCGTGCCGGAGTTCATGCGAGGGATGACCAAGCAAATTGCCGATGAGATCGCCCGCAAAGGCGGTCACATGGAAGTCAACGTCGACCTCTTCGAGAAGGTCGAAGCCTTAGGAGATATCCGTGAACGAGAGTTGCCACCGCTGGAATGGACCGAAGGCGCGTTGGCGTTGCTGCAACAGAAGATCAAGGAGTCTCCGCCGATCGCAATGGATTTCGTGAGCGACATGATCCGGCACGATACCGAAGAGTTGGCGAGGGAAAAGGGCTTGACGCGCATCGATGAAGAGACATTGCGGCAGCTATGGGATGCGCCGCAAGAACGCGTGTCCTGGACGGACGAGGCATGGAAACGGCTACAAACTTCTCCGGACTTTGTGCGCAGCGGTATTCGGAAGGCAGCCGAGCGGCGTGCTCGCAAACTCGGATTGAAGGAAATCGATTCCGAACACCTCACGACCTTCCGAAATCAGGCCATGATGAAGGCGGTCAAGCGAATCCGGTCGTTTGGGTACAACGAATTGACGTTCGACGCCTTCGAGACTGCTCTCCAGAAAACGAAACGGCTGCAGGGCAATGAGCAGGCGGGAATGCGGCTGCAGGAGATTCGTGAACATTTCAAAGATCCTGAGACGAAAAAGCCTGAAGGCGGGACCCTCGGTGCCGAGCTCATAGGACGGTTCCGGAAGTATCTGAAGGGGGAGGGTACGCTTTAGTAGCGACGTGTCGCGACATCGCCCACCATCAGCCCAGGATTTCCGCGGTTTAGACCAACCGACACCATCGTACTGGCAGCACACTGAACACATTGAGGAACGGAATTCCTTCAAGGATAGTGAAGAAGGATTCAGGGATACGCGCGTTACGAATGGGATGAAACCGCTCCAGGCCAGAATTTGTGCCGAATTTGGGGGAGTGGAACGTTCTCAAAATTGGGGATGTCATAGAGACAACGATCGATTGTCTCTACTTCTTCTGTCGTGAGTTCCAGATTTACCTGCTTCTTCCAAAACTGGTCGAGCGTCAGATAATCGTTCGACTGAGGCTTTTGGGCCAATAGAGCCTGCATGGTTTTAAATCCCTGGGTGTCAACGCCGGGGATACGTCCCTGGTTCTTGTCGATACACCACTTGATGACTTCTGCCACGCCGTACATTGTCAATGGAATGTGAACTGTTTGACTCATGGTGACCCTCCTAGAAAGAGTCGTATTCTAGCTCACACGTTCAGTGATTTTCAAAGGTCCTAAAGGCCTACTCTGGTCATGCCTATCCGATGTGAGTCAAGCTGGCCAGATGATCGATCGAGGGGGGACAATCGTTGCGAAGACATAAGAGGCTCTGTATACTCCGGGCAGATTGAAGCCAAGTCCCGGTCGGCCTATGAGCTCTGCCCATGCTGCTCAATATCCCGAGATATGTCGGAGAAGCCGTTTCCCCGCGAGACAGATGGTTCGGGTCGTGTCCTGCTCTCTGCTGGGCATTGGCCTGCAGCCTCTTCCTGGCCGGATGCTCAAGAACAGAGCCATTTGACCCCCCCGACCCTTTTTATTTCTTCGCCAGCTACCCTGTTGGAAAAAATCCTACCACCTTGGCGACAGCGGATTTTAATGCGGATGGCTTTACCGATCTTGTGACGACCAATATCTCGAGCAATACGCTGTCCTTTTTGTTCGGCAATGGAGATGGCACGTTTCGAGAGCAAGTTCAGGTTCGAGTGTGCCAGGAACCGCGTTCATTAGTAACCAGTGACTTCAATCTGGATGGTCTCCCGGACATCGCGCTTGCCTGTTCCGGAAGTGATCAGGTTACGGTGTTGCTTGGGAAGGGGCATTCAAAGTTTGAAGAAGCTTCACAATATCCTGTGCATCGGACGCCCGTGTCCATTGCCAGTCAGGATGTCAATGGAGATGACAAACCGGATCTTGTTGTCGCTCTGCGGAACGATAAGATCAAGGTCTTCCTTGGGACCGGGACGGGGGAATTCCACCCCGGACCACAATACGAGTATGGTGACACCCCCACCTCAATCGCCCTCCAAGATCTGGATAATGACGGAAAAGCTGACCTGATAGTGACCAATGGCGGACCCATGTCAAGTGCGGTATCGATATGGATCAGCAACGGAGACGGTTCCTTTCGGTCCCCTGTAGATTACAAGACCGGCAAGCGGCCGCTAGGCGTCAGTTTCGGCGATTTCAACAATGATCGGATTCTCGACCTCCTGGTTATTAATGGCGAGCGAGACTCTTTCACCACGTTTCTGGGCAACGGGAACGCCACCTTTCAGTCCGGGAAGGATTCGGGCGCCGATGCGAGTCCGAATTTCGGACTGGTGCGGGATTTTAACGGAGACCGTCTTTCGGATGTCGCGATTGTCAATTTGCAATCCAATGATCTGTCCATCTTGTTCGGACGCGGGGATGGGACGTTTCAATATCCACCTCGCAATTACAGAACCCCGTCAGGCCCCTTCGCAGTCACGATTTTTCGAGTCTCGACTCAGGAAGCAGAGGAGCCGGGGTTAGCGGTTGCCAACAATGGGGCCGGGAGCGTCTCGATCTTTTTGCACCGTGGACGCAAAGGGACAACCGCAGCAAGTGGTCCCGGTTGAGCAAGCCTGCTGAATCATACGACGCGCGTCGAATGAAACGGGAGCTTGCTTGACACGGTATCAGCCCTCGGATAGAGTTCGAAGGAGCATGGTTACACTGCGTCAATGAGCCCCGGTTGGTTCCTCAGCAAGAGGTGACGTGAGACCGTTTGTGTGGTGGTTCAGTATGGGTTCCTTCACCACGCTCGCGGTCCTCATGGTTCAAGGGGGTGTTCGCGACTTGTTTTACGGCACTCATCCCACCGGTAGTACGAGTGCCTATCTCTCGTTTGGGACAACGATCTTTGGTGGCGGATTACTGGCCGGCTGTCTCGCACTCATTCTCAACCGATTGCGGTGAAATACAGGCAGCACACGTAGAGGCTTTTTATTGGTTGGGGATCCTAACGCGTTTATCTAACCGACACGACCTCGATGCACTGTCTCAAATGCAAAGGTTTCATGATGGTAGATCACCACTATACACTTATGAATCGTCGACTATACGCTCGCTGTCTCAATTGCGGTTTCTGGATTGATCTTGCCGACCTCCTGCGGTTTTTCCACAAAGTCATCGAAAGTGGAGTGCGCGGCTCGAAGGTCAAAGAGTCCTACACCCTTTGAAAGCCGGACGACATCCCTCCACACGCCACAAGGACATGATCGGACTGATGCAGAGTCAATCGTACTGTTCTAGGTGGGCAATCTTTGTGGTGATCTGCTGTATCTGTGCCAGCGCAACGTGGTTTCCGGTTCCCGTCAAGGCCGAGTCAGCTGCCGATTCCTCATTGTCTCGGCGGACCAGACATCTTGCAGGTTCCCTGCAGTTGCCACAACGCTTGCCTTGGAGACGGGTTCCGGCGCACAGCATTCTTTTGAAGGAGCTGAAAACCGGGAAAACGCTCTATCAATTTGAATCGGAGCGTAGGCTGTCGCCCGCCAGCCTCACCAAGATCATGTCCGCGCTGGTCATTCTCGAGTACGGCCATCTCGATGATGAAGTCACGGTGAGTCCTAAAGCCGCACGTGCGCATAAGATGCACTTGCGCCTGCGCACAGGGCAAATCTTTCGCCTGGAGGACCTGCTCAAGGCGATGCTCATCGTATCAGCGAATGATGCCTGTTTGGCCGCCATTGAACATGTCGGAGGCGATGAAGACCGCTTTGTCGATTTGATGAATGCAAAAGCAGCCGGTCTCGGTTTGACCAATACCCATTTTAGTAATGCATGTGGCTTTGACTCAGCGAATCATTACTCCACGGCTGAAGATCTGGCGAAGCTCAGCGAGATCGCACTGCAGGATCAGGTTTTTAAAAGTCTCGTGCGCGAGGAGCGGGAGATCATCATGCCGATCAATGAGCATCGGTCCTATCTGCTTCGTAACACGAATAGATTGTTGGGACGAGTACCTGGGGTAGAAGGGGTCAAAACGGGGTTCACTTCCAAGGCCGGCCGTTGTCTGATTGCCAAAGTTTCCCAGGATGGCAGCGACCTCTTGCTGGTCATTCTCAACTCCAAACGCCGATGGAACACCGCTACCAGCTTGATCAATTACGGGTTGCGCATGGCTCAGGGGCGATCGGTCATTATCCCCTAACAGTCGTTCTCATCCCCCGCATCGTCCGTGTACCCACCTATACACTGAAAGCGTTCATTCAAGCATCCTCCTTGGCTGGGGTATATGTAAGGGGAGGTGTGAGTCTTGCCGGAGCAGAATGAAAGGGTAAAGAACATGGAAGGAAACGCGAGGGCAGAATCACTCCTAATTCAAGGAAGGCTCAAGCCGTGAATGATCCCTTATCAGTGCGGCTGTGAGAATTCCACATTGACGTCCTTGCCCAGATAATTCACCTGGAATCCTTGTTTGTCATAGGCCAACACAGCACCCATCACGTTTTCATCACCGTAATCTTCCTTGCCCAATAGTTTGCGAACGTCGTCAGGGCTTTCACTGTTCAAGACGTTTCGAAAAAGGCCTCGGGTTTTGTAAGCAAACCGGTTATTGATGAAGATGAGGTCGACTTTCCCGTCTTGTATCCGCACACCGGCCATCGGACCGGTTGGCTTCCGTTGATCCAAGAGAAAAATGAAGGCCGCTTCCTGTTCAGTCTTGATCCCGGGGATCCTTTCATTGACGAGGATGTCGATGGCTTTGCTTTCAGCATCACCCAGCTTGACACCGAAGAGGGAGACGTCGGGGCTGGTAATCGTTTTAGGGTCCATCAAGTCGTTTTTGCTGAGCTCATAAGGCTCAGCCCTGAGTTGCGCAGTCGCTGCCACGAGGGTAACGAGAGCGACCAACCCCGCAACCTTACACCGTGTCTGTCTCATCGATTCCTCCATAGAAAAGCCTACGTTTATCGTACTGAGGAAGTTTGAAATAAGGGAAGGTTGGAAAGACTCAGACGACACAATCCATTGTAAACAATGGACTAACGACTTGCAAGGCAAGGCTGGTGATTGTCCGGGGCGCGTGGATCCGAACCGGCCATCGGGGAGAAGCTAGCCTGTCGGGCTTGATCGGACTTTAATGGTGGGTATTCTCCTAGATTCGGAAAGCAAATCTTTCATAGTGGTCTGACATAGGTTTGCGAACTCTTTGGCGGCAAGGTTCTGATGCCTATTTTTTAAATAGGCCAGTCCCACCGCATGCCGAGGTGTGGGATCATAAATATCGACGATCTGTAGATCAGCGCCGGGTAAGCGTAACCGCACATAGAGCTCCGGGAGAATGGTCATCCCAGCTCCCTCCGACACGGCGTGCAAAATGCCTTCCGGCGAGCTCATCTCCAAGGCCACCTGTGGAAGAATTCCCGCCTTTGCACATTCCCCTTCGACCATCCTTCTCAAGCAGTAGTCGGCCGGCATCAGGATGAGCGGGAGAGCAGCGAGTTCCCGCATCCGCAAACGACGCTGATGAATACGGGAGGAAGCTGGTGCAACCAGACACAGCCGTTCCTCGAAAAGGGGAACCGTTGTCAGTTGTGGATGGGACAGTGGCAGGAGACAGATACCAATGTCCAAATGATTACTCAACAGGCCACTGACGATTTCCGTTGAGGGTTGAGCATGGATCTGAAGACGGATGCCTGGAAAGCGCTGCTTAAATCGGGACACCAAGGGAGGGATTAGATAACTATTGACGGTGGACAGAGTGCCGACAACAAGTCGGCCGCGAGCGGCTCCGTGTAGTTCTTGAACGACCTGGGCGGCCTCGTCGAGTTCCCGCAGCGCCCGTTCAGCATGTTGACGAAACAGTTCTCCCGCCTGAGTCACAATCACCTTGCGACCAAGCCGATCCAGAAGACGGGTTCCCAGCTCATCTTCGAGCGCGCTGATCTGAACGGATAGTGACGGCTGCGAGACGTGCACGTGCTCTGCCGCTCGAGTGAAACTCTCGTGCTTGGCAACCGCGAGAAAGTAGTGCAATTGTCGAAGTTCCATTTTTGTAAGCTTAGACGATATAGGACAATCCTATAGAACACATGTGAAACATATATTCGACAAATGGATATTACAGCCTCTAACGTGAGAGGTCAAGAGACGTCTCCCAAGCGATACGGGGCGGGCGCCTGTTGAGCGCGGGGAACGTGGGAGCAATTTTCATACAGGAGGGTTCACTGATGGGATATCTCAAATCGTTTGTCTGCAGCGTACTGGCGGGCGGTACGCT
>DAISKX010000192.1:0-6958 GCA_036820725.1 Nitrospiraceae bacterium | reverse complement strand
GTACCCCCTTCATGGGGTGACCGAAGCAAAGCGGAGGCGCGAGGGGGCTTGGCCCCTTAGCGGGAGCGCGTGCGAAGCACCTAAGCGCGACTTCGAATCCCCACCCTCTCCGCCAAATGAAGCCAGTGCTGAGTTGAGAGTGTTGAGTGCTGAGTTGAGCAGAGTGAGAAAAATGGTGTGTTCCCTATTCTTACGTCAACTCGGGTTATCAGACTCAAAACTCATAACTTTTAACTCAGAATTGTTCAGATATAGGGGCTGGGCCCTGTGCAACAGAACCCTGTGAATTCCGCCAGGTCCGGAAGGAAGCAACGGTAAGTAGGTAGTTTTGTGTGCCGCAGGATCACCTGGCCCCGTTTACCTCGAAGCGAGGAATGTAAAATGAAAAGTCATGAATGTTAAATTGATCATCTCCGACAATTCAGAATTCATCATTCCACATTCCGAATTCACACTTGGAGTGTAGCGACGGTGGATTACCAGGTCTCAGCGCGAAAATACCGTCCCGGGACATTCGACGATGTGATCGGTCAGCCTCACGTGGTGCAAACACTCGTGAACGCAATCTCGACCAAACGCATCGCGCACGCGTTCCTCTTCTCAGGCACCAGAGGTGTCGGCAAGACGACGGTCGCTCGTATTCTCGCCAAATCGTTGAATTGCGAGTCGGGACCGACCGGCACACCCTGTAATAGCTGTTCCAACTGCGAGGAGATCACTCTGGGAAACTCCGTCGATGTGATTGAGATCGACGGCGCGTCGAATACCGGCGTCGATGACGTGCGGGAGATCCGTGAGAACGTGAAGTTCCGGCCATTCCGCGGGCACTATCGGGTGTACATCATTGATGAAGTCCACATGTTGTCCAATTCGGCATTTAACGCGCTTCTCAAGACACTGGAAGAGCCGCCGGCTCATGTGGTGTTCATCTTCGCGACGACGGAAATCCATAAAATTCCAGCCACCATTTTATCGCGCTGCCAGCATTACAATTTCCGCCGTATCTCCAAAGGGGAAATTGTCCAGCGATTGCGTCATGTAGCGGAACAGGACAGTCTGGATATCGAAGATCGAAGTCTGATGGCGTTGGCCCGCGCCAGCGAAGGGAGCATGCGTGATGCCTTGAGTCTGTTGGATCAGGTCGTGGCGTTCGGTGGAAGTTCCATCCGTCACGCTGATTTGGAAACCCTTCTGGGAGCCGTACCCTACGAACACGTTCGGGCGATGATCGAAGCCGTTCTCGATCAGCAGAGTGCGGCGGCATTGCGGATCATCGCAGATGTCCTCGATCAAGGGCACGATCTGAAGACCTACTGCGGAGATTTGGTTGAGTGTGTGCGCAATCTGCTTGTTGCAGCGGTTATTCCCTCCCATCAGGACGTCAAAGAACTTATCGAAGCATCGGAAGAGGATGTTCGGAAATTTGTGGTTGATGCCAAACGCCTGCCGCCTGAGCAGCTTCAGGAGGTCTTCCGTATTTTTGCGCTGGCTGAAGACGTCTTGCGATTGAGCGCGCACCCACGTTTTACCCTGGAGGCGGCGGTCGTTCGGGCGACGCGTCTGATGTCGCCTAAGGGGGTAGTCGCCGTCGAAGCTTCGTCGGCCAATGCGCCGAAGGTTTCAGCGAGTTACGTGCCCAAGCGGGATACAAGATCTTCGGTCGATGCCCCAACTTCCAACCCCTCATCGGCAGCGCCGCAGGATCGGACAAGACCAAGTCAAAACAAAGTGACAGTCGCCCAACCGGCCCACGCCTCTGACTCAAGAATGGGCTTGGCGGCTGCTGCTCCTTCGACTAGCGTTATCCCAACGGTCAAGCCGGCCGAACGTGCGTCGCCGCGAAGTGCATCCGATGAATACGTTCCTACGCCTCCAGCTCCATCGCCCCCACCGCAGACCGAGGCGCAGACACCATCGGCTAACCCGGTATTGAAGTGGGAGCAGTTCCAGGAGGCGGTGTCCACCGAATATCCCAATATCGCTCCGTTCCTGGACATGGGCCGTTTCATGGGCATGGAAGGTCATCACGTGATGATCGGGTTTGCCAAGGAAGGGACGGTCGCGCGAGCCATGTTGGAAAAGGAAGACAATCTGCGCGCGCTTGGCGCCCTTGGCGAACGGTTGATCGGTCGGCCGGTTCGAATTCGGATCGTCGAATTGTCGGCTGTGGAAAGCGCCGGACCGACCATGAAGGAGCTGCGCGCGGCCAAAGAACAGGAACAACGAATCGTATTGTTTCAGCAGGCGCGCGCCCATCCACTGGTCAAGCAAGCGCTCGAACTGTTCGGCGGAGAGGTGATCGACGTGCGGCCGCTATCCTTGTCACAGGAGGTCCAGGAATGAAAAACCCGTTCGGGAACATGCAAAATATCATGAAACAGGCGCAGGCCATGCAAGAGCAGATGGCCAAGGTTCAGGAACAAGCTGCGGCAAAAACCGTTTCGGGAACAGCCGGCGGCGGAATTGTCACGGTGACGGTCAATGGCGCGATGCAAATAGTGGGAGTCGTCATGGATCCGGAGGTCGTCAAATCCGGCGATGTCGAGATGTTGCAGGACCTGGTGGTTGCGGCTGCGAATGACGCACTGCGCAAGGCGCAGGAGATGATGGCGGAAGAAATGAAATCGGTGACGGGAGGGATGAAGATCCCGGGACTGTTCTAAGCCGCATGCCGGTCAATCACCTCTTGAGGGACAGTTCGAATTGAGCGTCGATCAACAGGGGCTGCTGGCGCGGTTGGTGCGAGAACTCGTGCGGTTACCCGGGATCGGCCAGAAAAGCGCGCAACGACTGGCATTTCATCTTTTGAAAGCCGAACGCGAGGATGCTCTTCGCCTTGCTGAAGCAATTAGAGCGGTGAAGGATGGTCTTTCCTTCTGCCGACAGTGCCGAAATATTGCAGAAGAAGAACTCTGCGAATTCTGCCTGGATGGCAAACGGGATCGATCAAAAATTCTAGTCGTTGAAGAGCCCAGTACGCTCTATGCGATTGAACGAGCCGGCGGGTATCGAGGACTCTATCACGTACTTCTTGGGGTACTCTCGCCGCTGGATGGCGTGGGGCCTGCCGACATCCGTGTGGATGAACTGGCTGATCGCGTCCGGGCTGGAGGGGTCGAGGAAGTCATCGTAGCCACTAATCCTACAATTGAGGGGGAGGCGACGGCCATTTATCTGACGAAACTCCTGAAGCCGTTGAATGCCCGGGTATCACGGATAGCCTATGGTATTCCTGTCGGCATGGATATTGAGTATGCAGATGAGGTGACTCTGGTGAAATCAATTGAAGGACGTCGGGACCTCTAAAACATGCGTCCACGCTGATGCATATTTTTTCAGACTGTGCAGGCGGAAGCCTGCGGTGTCCATTGACCCCGGAAGTTTGAGCCTGGTATAGTTTTAATTCCTGACCTGCATACAGCGGTGTACTAAGTATGAACATGGACCAACCCGTCCCAAGACGGTCCTTAAAGTCCCAGTCAAAAGGCCGGAGCCAGCCGGAAGCCAATCGTGGCAAGAGTGCCGAAAGTAAGTATGCCGATATTCAGGCTGACCTGGAACGGCAGCGGGCAGACATCCTTCAGGAGGTAGAAGATGTTCTGACCAACCGGAAAGGAATGGACAGCTTTCCCGACGTGAGCGATCAGGCTTCTGCCGAAACCGATCAGAATTTTTCTCTCCGTATTAGGGAGCGAGAACAGAAGCTTCTCAAAAAAATCGACGAGGCCCTTGGACGATTGGCGAGCCATACCTATGGGATTTGTGAACGGTGCGGTGAAGAGATTCCGCACAAGCGGCTGAAGGCGAGACCCGTGACAACGTTGTGCATTGAGTGCAAGACTCGTCAAGAAGAAGAAGAACGATCCCGCCGTTGAACATCTGCATCCGAGTTGTCCTCTCGTGATAATTACCCATTTCCCTGTGCATAAATAGCTCCATCGAATCCACTAGGTCCGGTCGGCGAAGAGCCGTTCTAAGTAGATTGACCCTGCGAAGGGGTGGAGAGGAGGAACCGTAGAGACAGAAATCAGGTTGGTATTGGAACGTCCGCGAGCTCAATCGTGGCCGGGACAGGCGAGCCAAGACTAACGCTTCAAGTCTTTGACCCGTTTCTTCACCAGCGCCAATCGATCCTCCTCTTCGGGGTATCCTTCGGCTAGCGCGATATATGTTTCATATTCCGTAATCGCCCGCTTTCGATCGGTCTCTTCAAAGATCTGAGCCATATTATAGCGGGCGATCGCATAATTGGGTCGAAGGAGCACCGCCTTTTCGAAGGCTGCCAGTGCACTGCGTTTGTCTCCCAATGTCTTATGCACGGCTCCGAGGTTGTTCAAGACCTCCGGGGAATTTGGCCGCATGGAAAGTGACTGGAGGAGTTCGGATTTGGCTTTCTCCAAATTTCCTTTCGTTTCCCACGCCAGCCCCAATTTATGGTGGAGCTCTGCCTGCCATGCTTTGCTTGAAAAGCCGGTCATCCCGGCTTTCTGATACGCGTCGAGTGCAATCGTGTCGTTCCGAGTTCCACAATAGGAGAGCTGGGCAGTCTGACCACGTGCAAATTGCTGAAGGGAGGCAAAGGATTCCTTATCCTCGGCGCCTTGAGAATCCATACGACTGCTGGATGTCTTATCCGGAGTATCGCGGAGCCTATCCAAGAACTCTTTTCGATATGGTGAAAACAATTGAACATATGGGTCAATGGTGAAGGAGGCTTCAAGCAGTGCAGGATGAGCCAACTCTCCGAGTACAAGGTATTGTGTCGTCGTCTTTTCATCGCCGGTTTGATAAAGGGTACTGGCTTCCATATTGGCTCGATCCGCAAGCTTCGATACGGTGAGGTAGAATTCCAGGGCAGGTTTGAGTTGCGAAAGTGTAAACCGTAGGGTTTTGTAAGGACCAAGATCGAGCCCTGCCGGAAAGGCGAACAGCGCGCCAACGAGGGTGCCGTCTTCGTCAAAAAAGTAGGACTCGTCACCCTTTGACGAGCTCTGGTTTCCAGCGATTCGCAATTCCTCTCCAGTCCCCCAACTACGACGCTCGATCTCAGTAGCCGTATGACGTTGGGTGAAATGGTCTCGCTTTTCGCACAAGGTCGTTGAACGAAGGAGATCCAGATCGCTTTCAGACGGGGGCAATGGAGGCCTCGGTGGGGGCGCTTGGCAGGCGGGGGCCAACCCCCAAAGGATGGCTGCAGCAATGATCAGAGTGAAATGAAGACGCATTGCATAGCCGTGGTACGCGAGAGGAAAAAACTTTGGGAAGAATACACTAAACGATGAGAGGGATGCTATGGCAGGAGGAAACGTGAAGGGTGGCTCGGTGACACGCCAGAAGCGTGCAACCGAGCCCGCTGCCAGGGTCAGCGTCTCTGAGAATCCAACATAGCGTCTTCTGAAGTATACCCGAAGAGAAATGGGGCCAATCCGGCCAACTTGTAGAGGGGACGATTAATCGTATAGTCGACCACTTGTCCAACGGGATGCAAAATGAATGCTGCCCAACGATAGGGATTGTCATTCGCGGGTGACGCAGCGGATGGATCGGAATAGATGAGCGCGGTCGCGTCCATCACACTGTAGATGCTCAGAGGAGCAGTGTAATCCTGATCGCCCACGGTAGATTGACGAGTACTGGAACAACTTGTGGTGAGAAGAAGGGCCAGAATCACTAGTGACCAACGTGAACCACGCATACGGTCCTCTCTTTCTATGACCTTAAAACCTCATGAGCATAGGATCATTGAGCAAGTCTAGCGTAGAGACGAAGTTCTGTCCAGTTCTCGGGCACTTACGGCCAGACGGCCGTCTCACGTAGTCAGGTTGTCAAGAGCGCGAAAAACAGAAGGAAAAACGGGGAGCAATGATGGTGGGCGATACTGGTATCGAACCAGTGGCCTCTTCCGTGTGAAGGAAGCGCTCTCCCACTGAGCTAATCGCCCACGACGAGGGAGTCTAGCATGGCTGATTCAAAGGGTTCAACCGAAGGACGGGAAGTGAGCCATCAGATTCGGAGCGATGATGTGACAAGTCCTGAGTGAACAAAGCTGATCGAGCCGGCGATGGTGTTCCTTTTCTTGACATCCTGAAAATCAGATTCTTACAATCAGCCCTTTTCCACACTCTGCTGAGGTTTCCCATCAATGCGAGAAGATATCGTCATCATCGGAGGCGGACTGGCCGGCAGCGAGGCCGCGTGGCAGGCGGCAAACCATGGGGCAAAGGTGACGCTCTACGAGATGCGTCCCAAAGAGATGACAAAGGCTCATAAGACCGGATATCTCGCGGAATTGGTCTGCTCGAATTCTCTCGGGTCAGCGGATCCGCTACAGGCCCCGGGAATTTTGAAGGAAGAGATGAGGCGGCTGCACTCATTGATCATTCGTATCGCAGATGAAGTGCGAGTGCCGGCCGGATCTGCCCTCGCCGTAGACCGGGAACAGTTCGCAACGAAGATTACCCAGGCGCTGGACGCCCATTCGAATATACGGATAGTCCGCGAGGAAATGACGGAGATTCCAACCGATGCGGTCACGATCATTGCCACAGGTCCGCTCACGTCCGATACGTTATCGTCGGCGATCGGACAATTGACCCACGAGAAGCACCTTGCATTCTTTGATGCAATTTCTCCGATTATCGATGCCGATTCTATCAATATGGATGTCGTGTTTCGCGCGTCTCGATACGGAAAAGGTGGCGATGATTATCTGAATTGTCCGATGGACGAGGCGGCTTATAATGCATTTTATGACGCCATTATCGCGGCGGAAAAAGTTCAGCCCAAGGACTTCGAGAAAGTATCGTACTTCGAGAGTTGCATTCCCATCGAAGTGATGGCGGAACGGGGACGACAGACGATGCAATTCGGTCCGTTGAAACCGGTCGGATTGGATGATCCACGGACCGGCACCCGTCCAAGCGCGGTCGTGCAACTGCGCGCCGAGAACGTCCATGGG
>DAISKX010000191.1:0-6960 GCA_036820725.1 Nitrospiraceae bacterium | reverse complement strand
AAAGGCGTCGCCAATCCTCTGGGCACAACGTGGGGTTGATGCACACCTGGACAAATTGGTTCAGATGATGTTTCGTCGCTTCGTCCATGGGTTCCTCCTTGTTTATGAGGAGCCTTACTGTACCGGAGTGAGCGGCTCCTGGAAAATTGCACAGAAGCTGTATCCTGTCCTGCGTTCGTATGAACTAGATCGGAATGACAGGCCAGTGCGGCTGGCGGGGCGTGTCCTTAGGCAGCCGGGCCGGGCTCTATGAATGTAGGAAGCGGGTTATGCGGCTTTGCGGAGTTCTCGTTGACTCTGCTGTGGCGGAGCTGGTCGGTGAATTGGTCGGTGGGCTGATTGGTCCATCAGATTTCTCACGATCTTTAAAGCCGTCCGGACAATCGGGATGCTGAACAGGATCGAAGCGATAAAGGTTTCGTCTGTCAGCAACATCGATGCCCTCTCTACGCGGGTCACTACATAAAGTGTAGCAGGCAGGCGGAAACATGCTGAAGACAGAACCATGCATATTATCAATTGCTAACGGGGTCTTTCCCAGTGATCGTTTCAGCGGGTGGTGTGTGGCCTGTTAAAACGCTAGTTATTGCGCGAGTTTACCGATGGTTGTTGCAGTAATATGAGAGAAATACTCGTCACACGCGTGCTGATGCGCTGGACCTCTCACAAAACCGCGTAGCGCAGCTCATTCAGAACGGGATCTTAAGGCCAGAGCGGCCTATGATTTGGGCGCGGCTCGCCATTCTCACGGGCTTGCGTCAATCAGAGCAATTCAGTTTGAAGTGGGCGGACATCGACCAGGGCATCATCACCCTCCCCGTCACGAAGGCCAACCGGGTCCAGTATGTCTACCTGAACAATGAAGCCGAAGGGATCTTGCGCCGGATACAAGTAGTAGCCGAAGCCGAAGCGATCGCAGATCCTCACAAGCGGTCAGCCTGGGTCTTTCCTTCTGACACGCGCAGCACCCATATGGCCCCTCGAACTTCTATCCGGATTTACAGGCCAGTGGTGGAAGCGGCAGGGCTGAGCGACGTCAATTGGCGTTGCTTGAGACATACATACGCCTCACGACTGGCGATGAACGGGGCCACGGAAAGCACCATCGCGGCCCTCCGGCGGCATAGCGGAACGGGTTTAGTGGTTCGATACGCGCACCTATCCCCGTCGCATTTACGGGTAGCCGTGGAGGGAGTCGCTACGTTTGGAAATCCAACCGTGACTAAAACCGGAACGCAGTTCATGGAATCGAAGGAGAAACAGGTGGAAATGCTTGAACAGGTTGGAGCGGGCGATGGGATTTGAACCCACGACAACTAGCTTGGGAAGCTAGGACTCTACCACTGAGCTACGCCCGCTCTCGGAGGTTTTCTGAGGAGTTACGTTTTCGCTTCCGACTGCAGCCAGTACAGGTGTTATTAGCGTGTTAGCCTGATACGTTGCGAGCTTGCTGACCGCTCGATGCAAGTCCTCCGGCTCAATCGTATTATACCGCCGGTGCATCCGTTCTGACTTGTGTCCCACGATCTTCATCGCAGTTGCCGTATCCACCCCTGCCCGCCTCAGGTTCGTACTTGCCGTATGCCGGAAGTCATGTAACCGAAGATTCGTGATTCCCGCCCGACGACACGCCGCCTTATAGGCCGTGACCAGCTTGGTAACCGGACTCCCCTTATACAGGAACACCCGATGCGTGTCCAGCCGCCGAGCTTGCCGCAACTCGGTGAAGATCGCATGGACTTCTGGCGTCATGGGAACAGTCCGCGTCTCGCCGTTCTTGGTATGCCGCAGGGTAAACTCCCGCCTCCGCATATCCACGTCTGACCATTCCAGCTTCAGTAACTCCCCTCGCCGTGGGCCAAGAGCATACAAGACCGTCAGGAAGCATCGGAGATGGGGAGCGGCCACCTCTTTCAGTCTGAGCCATTCGTCCATTGTGGCGATGCGATCCCGCTCATTCTGAGGATTCGGCTTCGGCACATGCGATGCTGCATTGTCTGTCACCAGCCTAAACTGGGGACTCCTCGCCACGTTCAGCATGTGAGTCAGCGTCATATGGTCATGGTTGATTGTCTGTAGTGAAACCGGCACACCACAATCTTGACGCTTCCACCCACACAATAGGCAAGCCGCTCGTGCGACAGTCTTCTGACACCTTTGACACGTGATCCGCTTGTACTGCACTCGCTGTGTACGATAGGTCGCCACATCCTGAGGCGTTATTACTCCTAAGGGCTTGTCCCCGAAGAAGGCGACGAGATTCTCAACATATAACCTACGAATGGCATACCCTTTCAGCTTCCTAACGGATTCGAGGGCAAAGTACTGCTGTGCCCATTGTCTGAAGGTCACAGCTTAGCACGAGCCTTCGTCGGGCTTGCCAGTTGTCCACTGAGCAATCGAGTCTTGATGATGGCTTCCTGCTGTTTTGCCACCGTCTTATTGACGCAGCCGACCTTCCAGCGTTTCAGTTGTCCCCTACCTCCGGTTGCTGGGGATAACGTTTCGCCATCATCAAGCACGCGAAACTCGACATAGTAGCTATCCCTTCGTTTGGTCAGCCCCATCGGACTACCTTCCTTTCTGTGGCTTGGTGGCCACTCCAAGCAGTTGATTAGGTGAAACGTTTAGCGACTTGCACAGTTTAAGAAGTGTGGAAACTTGCGGATCGATTTTCCTCAATTCAATGCGAGCAATCGTGATGTGATGCACGCCACACAACGCGCTAAGCTCACGCTGACTCAAGCCCCGCTCGTCTCGCCACTTCCGTAACTGAATTCGCATGTGGCATGCTAGTCTATAATATAGCACAATGTCAATACACGGCCTGACGGTTCGTCCAAACTGCGCTTGAATCGGTGCTAGCAGGTGGAGTAAAAGCGGATAGCAGGAGAGACTAATGGAGCGACGCCATCGCTATTCCTCCAGCACGCCTGTGACCCCACATATAGCGAGTTTCCTCAGGATGGGACAGGGAGGAACGATACCCCCATGAGTGAGCCCCGCCAACCTCACACCTTTAGCAAAACTGAATCGGACAATCGCTGGTACAAATGGCTTGCCGTCGGAAGTTTCATCGTAGTGCTTAGTCTTGTGACCATATATGTTTTGCAAATACTGGGGTTCATCCCTGAAAGTCCATTTTGATCTGCTCCTGCCACCGATCAGGTGGAATAAACCTCAGCTTCTTGGTTGGTTTTTAGCCTTGACCAAGCCGACCTCCGGCAGTTACAAGGGAGCGTTCACCCTCCTGTGGAGGCACGCATGGCGAATTCCGAGCTGATGCCCCAAGGCTTAGATCACTACAGCCAAACGGACCTCCTCAATCAAAAGTTCAAGCGACGGACCAAGGTCATCTCGTTCATCTGTGGGGTTGTGTTTCTCTTGCTGATTTTCGAACTCACGGGAGTAATCCCCATCAGTCCATTTCAGACCAATATCAAGAACCCCCTCACTGCTATAGATCGCCCATTACCAGCACGCTAGTCCTCTTGCCATAGCACTATTCTGTGACAGATCGATCTGTGCCTTCGATGCCAAGCCTTGCTCAACATACTGCCAATCGGTGATAGCAAACGCTAAGGTTTTGGATAGGATTGGCCACCACCAGGCCTTGGCATAACAGTGTGCTGTTTGATCCAGGCGTCAATTGCGCGGACATCGAACTTTGTTAACCGACCGACCTTCACATATGGAATCCTGCGCTGACTGACCATCGTATAGAACAGCCCCGTATAGGTGGCAATGTCGTCTACTGTTACCAATCGACGGGGTAATGCGCTTTCAACCGTCACTGATCCCTGTTCAGCCTGCTCACTCATTGTCTATTTGTGGCTCCTGAAGGACGCTTGGACGTTTGCCCATGCGATACGGCCATAATTCACACAATCCAAACACTTCTTTCTAATCGCCCTTATCGACGTCAGCACCTTCATCTCAGAATGTCTTTCTTTGGTGAAAAATGGGCAGCTGGAAAGCACCTTTTCAGAGGAAGTGCATTCCCTTTAGGAAACCCAGCCGCTGATCTCCCCTAACCTTAAATCTAGGGCCTTACCTAGGGTCGCAGTGAACCTTACAAGGCCATAATGCGTATGCGTTCATACCTATGGAGGTGGCTTATGTTGAGGTATCTATGGCACCTGTTATTTGGAGACAAGCTCTGTGTGGCGTGTCACGAATACAATGCTGCCCCCAACAGCCTGTGCCTCTATTGCCAGGTGAAAGGCACCCTCATTCGACGGGCTGCGTAAACACCGCTCTAATGTTTATGAAGCTTCGGAGATTGCTACTTCTGTTCAAGTCCTGCCAGGTCTGTCATAAATACCAGGCAACTCAAGCCGATCTCTGTGTCTACTGCTACCTCGATACAAAAATTGCCTCTTCTTCACCCCCCATTTCAGACGGTGCGGGGCGATCGCATATTTCATCAGCTGGCACACCTTCTCGCAGACTGCCTATTCTTGGTGAAAACCCCCCTCGCAGCTCACGTTTTTGCAATTAATACGTCTTTTATCCTGTTCGGTACGGCAGTTGTGAAGGTGGCCCTTTCTTGTAGTCAAAGGTGATCCTTCAATTTGCCTCCTATGTCATTGTTATTCATGGTGGTGCATGCCATTTTGTTACTGTATTTAACAGGTATCAAAACATATACTTCCCATTTCCTCCGAATGCTTCACGCTTGCCCAGGGTATACTCCCTCTTTTAATCGTGGCGATTATCCCGAACTTGACAGGACGGGCAAGGGTCTCTCTAGCCTATAGGCAGAAGAGGTTCGATCAGCGCTTCGTCCCTACACTTATTTCTATCGCTATGGCTATCGGTTTAACTGCTATATCGCCTAATTCAAGCTTCGCGGTTATTCCCTCTGAGGTAAGTGATTCAACGAGAGCAACCCCTGCTTCCCTGTCCTTTGGCTCTGCTTTTTCCCGAATTTTTACAGCTAGTCCTGAGAAAGGAGACATGATTGAATTTTCAGAATGGTTCGGGTTTGAAGACCATCCTGCTCGCACAAGAACATCGGAGATATTTTGCGAAAATGTTGCTGGCTCAGGCTCCCACGGGAATGTCACGATCTCGAATGTGGTTCCGCTGAATTCTTTAGGTTCTCAATAATGCGAACATGTTGCTCAACTGCCAGTGAACGGGGAGCCTTAAATTTCTCTAATTCTAGATTTGTATTTGCGGCCAGAAGTTCTGCCTTGGCTGCTCGTTCATGTGTATTCGCAAGATCACGCTTTAAGTATTCCTCTTTTGTATTGCCCATCCAGACGATAAGAACCGTTGAAACGACGCCTAGAATGAGGCCAATTATCAATCCAATGTTTGCCCCGTCATATAACCAAGAAGCAACTTCCAGTGAAGGCCACATACGCTTCCTCCGCATACTTCCTTGGATTTCATTGGTTGCAATTGGCATCACCCTGTTCTCAGGGTTGTTTGGCCTAGCAATATTTGTCATTGCAATAATTAAGCGTCACCGGCGCAATGAGCGTCAACAATGACTTCAGCATGCCGTGATCGCCGCGCCAAAGATGTCTGTATTCAGGCGATGGTTATACCGGAACTCAAATTCGTTGACGTAGAGATGCAGGTACTTTTTGCTCACCTTGTGGAACGTGCCGACAATGCCGCGCTTCACGATGGACCAGAAACCTTCAATCGTGTTGGTATGAATCGCTCCGCACACATATTCGCCGTCGGCATGATGCACCAAGCCGTGTGGGATGCTCGGATCGAGGGAACGATACCCGCTATGATCATCTGTCGAAAGCAAGCTAACTCTATGCGATACGGTTTCATGCACGAATCGATTGAGCGTGGCGGCGTCCGTGCGTTCGATCACGCGAGCCACGACATTGCCCTTGCGTTGGATCGCGCCCACGACGATGCATTTGCCGATTCCGCCTGTGCCGCCGAAGTCCCCGCGTCCGCCTTTGCCTTTGTGTTTATTCTTGGCCTTCCCGCCCACATAGGTTTCGTCCACTTCGACATAGCCCACGAGTTTCTTAAATTCGACATTGCCGAGCGCCACGCGGATTTTGTTGCACATCAGCCAGGCGGTTTTGTAGGAGCCAAAGCCCATGTAGCGACAGACCTGCAAGGAGCTGATGCCCTTTTTACTCGTAAGCATCAGGTGAATGACGCGGAACCAGACGCGCAGCGGCTTGTTCGTATTCTCAAAGATCGTGCCCATCAGGACGGAAAAGCGATAGCCGACACTGCCTGGCGAGCACTGATAGCATTGCCAGTGATAGTCCTTCGTGTGCTCATGCACATTCTCGTTGCCGCAGCGCGGGCAACGGATACCGTCCGGCCACCGATGTTGGATCAGATAGTCCGCGCAGGCATTGCCATGGAACTGCCCGTTTGACTCAAAACCTGCACTGGCAGTAATAAGAGGGCACTGAGAATGACAAGTGGTAGCATCATGACACCTCCTGTTTATGGTCTTAATTATCGGTAAGCCTCTACGGAGGAAGGCAAAGACTCTATCACCTGGAAAGGTAGTGGGATCAGTGAGGCACTTGCAGGTACGAGTGGAGAAGGTTCGGACGCTTTCACGGCCATAAAGGAGAGAAAGGGAAGTCAGATAGCCCGACTTCCCTTGTAGTAGAACTCACATGTCATTATTTGATTATCTTATCGCCACCTTTGTCATGTTCCATGGGTGAATGACCGTCCTTTGTGCCTTGCTGACCCGGTGTTCCGGCTTGGGATGGTGAGTCATGCCTCGTTCCACCCATCTGTGATTCGCAGCCGAAAGCAAATGTAACCATGAACAGCGCCAGCACCGATAATCCAACCCGCATTGCCACCATGATCATCTCCATTGAAGGTGAACTGCTCCTTCTACTATAGACCCAGTAAAGACATAGAATGAAAAACTACGCAACCTGACTATGCCCACGACCAGGACGGTCTGCTGTACCTTGCTGGCTTCCGCTCTAGAGCCTGCCAGTT
>DAISKX010000190.1:0-6962 GCA_036820725.1 Nitrospiraceae bacterium | reverse complement strand
CCGGTAGCCCCATGAGGACAAGGACCGAGGCCAGCATCAGCATGTTCCATATCAACATCGTGTTTCCTCCATATTAAAGTGAGTTGGAAATCTGTTATTCAATATCCCTAGAAACCACAACTAGATCGTAAACTGGTTCAGATCTTTCACTCCAACGCCGCGGTCGCGTGAACAATCCCAATGCTGCCAACCCACAGATGAGAAGTAAGAGCATGAGACTCGCTAGTAGAAAAACCCAGGGCCTGAGCATAGCCTCATCCTAAGTCGTGTACCCACCCAAGCGTAACTGGGGGGATAACCCTGCTGGCTTGGCTAATACCCTAGGAGTTCCTGGTCCAATGGGATTCTTCATGGGCAGAGGGCTCAAACACGAATCAGGTTAGAGATAGGCCGTAATAGTTCAGGTGGCTTTCGTTAGGCATGCTCCTGCTGTGATCTGAAAAAATCCTGATGATTTCTCAAAGGCGAACCATGACCAGCCTATCCCCCCGGCTGTTCGTCGTAGCTTCGACACGCAGTACCAGTACCCGCACAGGAAAGGCGGGGGCCTGCTGTCCCAAGGCTATCCCTCAAAGGGGGCTGGTTGGTGTGCCCATAAGTGTCCCCGCCGTACGGTCGGCACCTCACACCAGGCGCAACTCAGTGCAATTTCATCGATCGGCTAGAAGCTGCTACTGTCATGGGGTTCAGGGCGCTCTGCGAGCTTTCATCATCTATGGGTTTAGATTCTTCTGGTTTTTGTAGCCCGCCGGTCGGATGCTTCCGTTTCTTTTGTCATAACGGTGCATTTCCTTTAGGAGTCTCAAACCCCAAGGCGGTGGGAGGGTGTGCCGATCAGGGGGGTGGGGGGGGGCAGGTGTTAATCCAGTGTTAAATTGCAGGTAGGTGTTGAGGTGAGCCGCAGCCAGTTGTAGGTCCTTCTCGTCGATAGCGTTATAGCGTTTCCACATCTTCTCAGACTTGTGACCCACATCTTCATAGCCGTTGCGGTATCAACACCAGCCCGACGTAGGTTGGTAGCCGGACAGTGACGGAGGTCATGGAACCGGAAGTTCTTCACACCGGCCACTCGCTTCGCTCTCTTGAAAGCAGTTTTGACGCTTGTGATCGGTAGTTCTTCATAGAGGAATACATGGTTCGTATTGAGGCGACGGATCTTGGCTAACTCACTCAGTACTGATCGAACAGCTGGCGTAAGCGGTACCTGCCGAGGTTTTTTTGTTTTGGTGTCTATGGCCCGTGACGTGATGAAACCTCGCTGGAGATCGACTCGGTCCCATGTCAAGTTCAAAATCTCTCCGAGACGCTGTCCCAGGTGGTAGGTGACCAACAGAATGGGCCTCAAATGTGAGGCAGCCACCTCATACAGTCGTGTCCACTCGTCTTCTGATAACACCCGGTCCCTTTCATTGTGGGGGTTAGGCACCGGCACCTTGGAGGCAGGATTACTGACAAGCAGGCCTCGCCGGATGGCGATGTTCAAGCAGTGTTTTAGCAGGATATGGTCATTGAAAGAGATCCGAAGCGCAGCAAGCAGCATCTTCTGTAGATGGTTGCACAGGCGCATCTGCAACGAGGCCTGTACCCGTAATCACCGATTAGTCAGTCCCAGAGAAGGCCACCGATCCGCCTTGCAGGCAGCCGGAGCAATCAACTACGATGCGGACTCACCCGGTTTCTAGGACTGGAATGTCATTGGCGAGGCCATGTACGATGCTTTGGTGCTCAGGTCTCCGGTTGACCTTCGATCTAATTGGTAACGATTCTGGTAAGCAAGCCCACATCATTTTTGCCTTGGAAACGATATGTTAGAGAAGCGACCGAGTCCTCCTCTGTCCCATCGCAAGTCCGCCATTCGTGAACTTTCTGACCGGTTAGCACCAGAGCGCGATTCTTGGATTGCTAGAAACTCTTTCTATTATGAGGAAGATGAGCGCTATATGCGCTTCCTAATCCCTGAAAAGTTGCGTGTACTTGATCTTGGATGCGGAACTGGAACACTTCTCGCTGCGCTGAAGCCTTCGTATGGCGTTGGTGTCGATTTCAGCGAAAACATGATTTCGATTGCTCAAAAGAAATATCCCCACCTGGAGTTCCAGGTAGGTGATGTTGAGGACCCAAATATGATCGCTCGCTTAGAGGGACGATTTGATGTCATCGTGATGTCTGATACGATCGGTTCTCTGGGCGACTGCGAAACAACGCTGGCGAATCTGCATCGACTCTGTACAAGGGATACTCGACTCATCATCGCCTATTATTCCAGGATGTGGGTACCGATTTTGGCAATGGGCAGAGTGTTAGGCTTTCAGATGCCACAAACCCCTCACAACTGGTTATCAACTGAAGACATCCGAAATCTTCTCTCACTTGCAGACTTTCAGATGATCAAGTGGGAGTGGCGCCAGCTTATCCCCCGTCGCCTTTTTGGATTGGGGCCATTGATCAATCGATACATCGCACCTATTGCAGTCATCCGCCGGGCTTGCCTGAGAAATTATGTGGTTGCCCGATCAATGCTCGACGTTTCTCATGATCCTAAATCAGCCACTGTCCTGGTGCCCTGCCGAAACGAACACGGTAATATCGAAGCGGCCGTGAGGCGGATCCCCAAATTCTGCGATGACATCGAAATTCTTTTTGTCGAAGGCCATAGCAATGATGGGACGCTCGAGGAGATTCAACGCGTGATCGCAGCCTACCCGGATCGTGACATCAAAGTCTTGGTCCAAGATAAAAAGGGGAAAGGAGATGCGGTACGCAAAGGCTTTGCTCATGCACGCGGAGAGGTGCTAATGATCCTAGATGCGGATCTCACCATGCCGCCGGAACATCTACCGAAATTCTATAGAGCGCTTGTTTCCGGCAAAGGCGAATTTATCAACGGGTCGCGCTTGGTCTATCCTCTGGAAAAGGATTCCATGAGATTCTTGAATCTCATAGCGAATCAGGTGTTCGCGTGGTTGTTTAGTTGGCTTTTGAATCAGCGATTTACTGACACGCTCTGCGGTACCAAGGTACTTCGCAAGCGTCATTATGAGCGGATTGCTACCAACCGTAACTACTTTGGGGACTTTGATCCCTTCGGCGATTTCGACCTAATCTTCGGGGCCGCTAAACTCAATCTGAAGATGGCCGAGGTGCCGATAGGATACGTCAGCCGTCGATATGGAGTTTCTCAGATCTCGAGGTTCCGCCATGGCGTGTTACTTCTGCGAATGGTGGTGTTCGCGTTTCGAAAGCTTAAAGCGTTTTGATACCCTACTGTAGTGTCCGATTCTCGCCAAGTTCGACATTGTAAACGTGGTTCAGGAGGTCCTGGTAGCTGATGCCGGAAAAGGTGAGGGCCGCTGCCGGTTCTGTGCATCGTGGTGTAGGACATAGACACGATCTGCAACCACCTGGACGCAACAGACACGTTGCCACTTGTATTGATTCACTAATGAGATCTAAGGGCAAACGAGCTTGCAACTTTCCCTCGACTGCCCTAGGAGGTGGTGCGAGGTCACTTCATAGCAAGAAGGTGCACAACCCCGGGCACAAATGATTACGATCCGTACTTCCCAAAAGATCACCCTGGCGAGATGGGCTTACTTTGGTTTGACAGGCATAAGGCGATTGCTCGGTCTGTCCTCCATTGTGCAAGCAAAGCGCAACGGAATGCGATGGCACCTCGATCTTCAGGAGGGTATTGACTTTTCCATATACGTCCTGGGAGCATTCGAACCAAAAACGGTTCGGCTTTATGAACGGTTCGTCAAGCCTGGCGATGTCGTTCTCGACATCGGAGCAAATGTTGGCGCCCATACCTTGCCGCTGGCCCGTCTGGTCGGTGACAAAGGACGAGTGATCGCTTTTGAACCTACCGACTATGCGATGCAGAAATTGCTTGCAAATATTGCGTTGAATCCGTTGCTCGTTCAACGCATTGAGGCGCACCAGGTTATGCTGGTGTCCAGTAGCGGAGACGCCTTGGAAACCGGACTCTATTCAAGCTGGCCATTGGTCGCTCGTGGCAACGTCCATAAAAAACACCAGGGTCGTCTTATGGCCACAACAGGCGCTGCATCCAGCACGCTGGACCAATGGGTGGAGACTTGTCATGTGGATAAGGTCGATTTCGTGAAGCTCGACGTGGATGGCCACGAATATAGCGTGCTCGCTGGGGGAACACAGACCCTGGGTCAGTACAAGCCGATAATTCTGATGGAACTGGAGCCGTGTCTCTATAACGATGAACCAGCGCACTTCGATGGTTTGCTGCAGGTCGTGGGCGACCTAGGTTATTCCCTTAGAGACGTCAACACAGGAAAGTTCCTGCCCAACGATCCGCACGTATTGCGAAAGCTCATTCCGGATGGTGCCTCGCGCAACGTGTTGGCCGCGGTAAGCCCTCCATGAAAGACCTCCGTCGAACCTAATCTCATGTCGGATCGGGTTACCCTCCAAAACAAGTCTTACCCGGCTGAGGGCGAAGAGCGTCACGTTGTGGTGGTTCGAAATTCTCAATGGGACAGATCGATCAAGGCGGGATGGCCTTTTTCTATCCTCGCTCTTTTTCTCATTCCGAGCCTCTACTGGATCGCCAATGATCGGTCTGTGTGGCTGTGGGATCAAGCTTACTACGGCGAGGTTTCGGTTAATCTCTGGTTTTACCTCTCCTATCAGCCTGCACAATGGCCGGCTGCGTTAGTAAGCGCGGTTGCCTTCAAGCCGCCTGCCATAGCCTGGTTGGGACAACTCTTTGTTCCCATAGGCCAGCTTGCCGGGTCTATTGAGTTTGGATTGATGCTGTCTGTCGTGGCAGTTCAATTTACCACCCTTTTGCTGACATATAAGATAGGAAAAGAATTCACGCCTGATCGACAGAGTCTTCCTCTCCTGGGCGGCCTGTTTGTCGCCTCTTCGCCATTGTTTGTCGGGATGACACACCAATACCTGACCGAACCGCTCCAGCTTCTTGCGGTGGCATATGTGTATTGGATCGCGATCAAGGTCTCGGAGATGCACCCTCTGCAGGGCGTCGGACACCTATTGTGCGCCACGGCGATAGGGATGGCGGCCAAGAGCTCCACGCCTCTGTATTCTCTTTTGCCTGGCCTTGTTGCAGCGGTTCAGATCTTTCAGAGAGTGGCAAAAGACAGACGCGAGACAGCATTTATCCAGGTGGAAGGATGGAAGGTCTGCTTCCTTGGAGTTGCGGCCTTCACGCTCGTGGCGATCTGGTATGCAAGAAATTTCCGCGCTGTCAGGTGGCACATTCAGAATGCGGTGACAACTGAATTTGCCATCAACTACGGTACAATCGATAGCTTTGCAAACAAGTTCGGCTATTGGCTTTCAGTCACTCAACAAAGCTTCTTTATTCATGAAGTAGCATTAGCTCTTGGGTCGGCCGCTGTGGTTGGAACGTTCATTTCGGCGGTTGGGACCGGAAGTAGCCGTAGGCTTTCTCCTTGGAGTCGGCTGGATACAGTAGCGGCGTGCGCGCTGGTACATGTGATCGTGGTAGTGAGCGTATTCTCGGCGAATATCGTCGAAGAACAGCGGTACATCTTGCCGTTGCTCGCTTCCTTTCTTATTCTCTTCCTGCGAATCGCATCGTGGGTCAGGAGACCGCTTGTAGAAGTGATTATGCTCGTGGCCTTGCTCGGACAGTGGGGGTATGCTCATGCTCGGGCTCTTGGGGCGACCGAGCCTAGTCCAAGGATCTCGAATTGGGTGTTGCCCGTACAGATAGCCGAGATAAGTCAGGATGAAATTCGACGGATCATTACAAACACCTGCACGCCAAACTTCGAAGAACGATACAACGTAACGGGGGTTGAACTGCCATGGATGAATGCCAACTCCCTCTCGTTTTATGCAGCCAAGGAACGGTTACAGAGTCATATTCACTGCTACTATACCTCGCTTGGCTACGCCGAAAAAGATCTATCGAGGGCATGGGACCGACTCAATGACTTACGGATCGCCCATTTGATCTCCCTTGAGGAAGAGGCCCATCCCAATCCGCCGAACTTTCTGAATCATGTCTCCATGCAAATCTTAAGAAAAATTCGACATGATCCCCGATTCGTGCAACTGCCTTTTGATTCACAATTACACATCGTTGTCTTTCGGAATCGGGAAGAGGTCCCTAGCGGCCGTGCAGCTGTATCAAATGGAACAGGAAGAGAGTCAATCCGACGAGGACTACAATCGGCCAGCACATTAGCGAGGCGCAGTGCGAAGGTGACCGTATACCACCTTGGCAAGAGACCCCATCCCTGGAAAGTCCACAGCATGAGGCTAAAGGAGATGACCAACACCAAATACAGGCCATAGGCGCCTTGGCTCACCGTATCGGTGCAGACCAATAGCCCGTCTGGCGTGAGGATCTCGCCAAACATGCCCATCGCCAAAAACACGGGGCCCGTATCATAGAGCGCATTGAAATACATGGCGTCGCGGGCTTGGAGAAAGCGACCCACCGTGTACACGAGCGTGATGAGTGCCACTATCGGGATGGCATAGCTGACCACCTTGAGGGCAGCGGGGCCTGTTCTCCACGCGAGGAGTGCACCAAAGGGAAGCGGCGCGAGATAGAGGACTTGCTTGAAAAGTAGGAGCCATGCCGTTCGCCTGCCATGTGCCGTGAGTCCAACTGTGTCCCGCTAGACTCGTGGCCTGGATGGCAACCATGACCGCAAGTATCATGATCGGTGTCACGAGACGGCGCCAGTACAGACCCAACGTCCCGTGCTGCCTCACCATGGAGGACATCATCCAGACGGTCCATCCCCATGCCAGCAATAAAAGAGGCGCCAAGGGATGCACCACCACCCCAGAAGCGAGGCGTATTTTGAAGACGAGCGGGAAGCACACCAAAATAGCAAGGCACCCCAAAGCACCACGCTCCACCGCGGTCTCGCATGGCTTCGTACCTTAATCGGGGCGCTCACACCGAGCGCAAAAATTAG
>DAISKX010000189.1:0-6972 GCA_036820725.1 Nitrospiraceae bacterium | reverse complement strand
ATCTGTCATCGGGTTTCATCTCTCAAGACCTCCGCATGGTGGTCCTGACCGAGGAAGAGCTCTTTGCCAAAGGGACCCGTCACAAGCCGCCGGCGAAAACCAAAGCCGCCACCTTCCTCTCTTCGCTTGACGACTTGAACGTCGGCGACTATGTGGTTCATGTGCAACACGGCATCGCGAAATACCGAGGCCTCCAGCGCTTGGCCGTGCAGGGGTTCGAAAGCGATTTTCTGATTCTCGAATTCGCCGGGACGGACAAGTTGTACGTCCCGTTGGACCGCCTGAACCAGGTGCAACGCTACACCGGTGCGGACTCGCATGTCCCTCGACTGGACCGGTTGGGCGGGACCTCCTGGGCAAAAACGACGGCGCGCGTCAAGAAAGATATCGAGGAGATGGCGCATGAACTCGTTGATCTCTATGCGAACCGCGAACTCGTTCAACGCACGTCGTATGGAAGAGACAGCACGATGCTCCACGAGTTCGAGGCGGCCTTCGAGTATGAGGAAACGCCCGATCAGATCAAGGCCATTGAGGACATCAAACGCGACATGGAATCGACGCGGCCGATGGACCGCCTCGTGTGCGGAGACGTGGGATATGGGAAAACCGAAGTGGCGATGCGCGCGGCATTCAAAGCCATCGAGGAAAATCGCCAGGTCGCCGTCCTGGTCCCGACAACCTTGCTCGCGCATCAGCATTATGACAACTTTGCGGAGCGGTTCGCCCCCTTCCCGACGCGCGTCGCCCTGCTCTCGCGTTTTCAATCTCCGAAGGACACCAAGGCTATTCTGAAAGACGCGGCGTCCGGGGCGATCGATATCGTGATCGGCACGCACCGGCTGTTACAAAAGGACGTCGTGTTCCGGAACCTCGGCCTGGTCATCATCGACGAGGAACAGTGGTTTGGCGTCCGGCATAAGGAGCGCTTGAAACAATTGCGCACGCAAGTCGATGTGCTCACCTTGACGGCGACGCCGATCCCCCGCACGTTACAGATGGCGATGGCCAGCGTCCGTGACCTGTCCATCATCGACACGCCCCCGCCCGGTCGCCTGGCCATTCGTACACAGGTCATCCGGTCCAACGACAAAGTCATCCGGGAGGCCATCCTACGCGAACTCGGGCGTGGCGGTCAGACCTATTTCGTGCACAATCGCGTCGAAACCATGGAGCGTACCGGCGCATGGCTGCTGGAACTGGTTCCCGAAGCCCGCATGGTGATGGCCCATGGTCAGATGGACGCAAAATTACTGGAATCGGTCATGCTGAAGTTTTTCCATCGGGAAGCCGATGTCTTGATCGCGTCCGCCATTATTCAATCCGGACTCGACGTGCCCAGCGCCAATACCATTATCGTCAATCGCGCCGATACGTTCGGCCTGGCCCAGCTCTATCAACTCCGTGGCCGGGTGGGCCGCAGCGGCGAGCAGGCCTTTGCATATTTCTTGATTCCCGACGAAGGATCGTTGTCCGAGGACGCCCAGAAGCGACTGACCGCCATCCAGCAATTCACCGAGCTGGGCTCCGGCTTCCGCATTGCAGCCGCCGATCTTGAAATCCGCGGCGCGGGGAATCTGTTGGGCAAGCAGCAATCCGGGCATATCGCCGCCATCGGCTTGGATCTCTATTTGCAAATGGTCGAGCAGGCGGTGCAACGACTGAAGGGACAACTGGTTGAGGAAGAGCCGGACCCCACTCTGCAGTTGAACGTGTCGGCATTTATCCCGGATACCTATGTGGCCGACAGCCATCAGCGGTTATCCCTCTACAAACGATTGTCTTCCTGCCCGCAGTTGGGCGACCTCGCCTTGTTGCACGGAGAAATTCAGGATCGCTACGGAGAGCCGCCGGAGCCGGTGGAACGGTTGTTCGAAGTGATGCAACTCCGTCTCATGGCTAAGAATCTCAGGTTGAGTTCGGTGGTCGTCCAACCTGACGCCGTCGTCATCACATTCGATCCGAAAGCCAAGATTCCCGAAGCGGCGGTCCAGCAGCTCATGGACCAGTACAAGAAGCGTTTGCGGTTGCTCTCCCCCTTGTCCTTTCAGCTCCAGATGCCGCATGAAGACTGGGGATTGGTCTTTCCGGAACTCAACGCAACCTTGCAAACCCTCCAGGTCTGTGGTACCACAAAGTGAATATCAAGATCTGATCGACGGAGCCGTCTCACACCCCCCACCGATAGGGATGACAACACAGGAAACCAAGCAACATCGTTGGCCGCAGTGGGCGCTTCCCCTCTTGATGATCGTGCTCTGCGGATGGGCGTTGATCCTGCCGGGATGTACGGAACTTCCCGATGAAGAACCCGTCGTGGCGATGATCAATGGCCGCGCCATCACCCAAAACGAGTTCGAGGTGCGGTGGAATGAACTGTCGCAGGCCACGCGCGCCCGCTACGAGAAAGAAGGCGGGAAACGCAGATTCCTCGATGAGCTGATCATGCGCGAACTCCTGATGCAGGAAGCCCGCAAACAGGGTCTCGATCAAGCCGACGAGATCCGGGAAAAGACGCAACGCTACAAGGAGCAGCTCATTCTCGATGAAGTGTTGAAGGATCGCATCAAGACGAAAGTCGAGGTCTCAAAGGAAGAAACGGACGCCTACTTTCAGAAGCATGCGAACCAGTTGCTCGCCAATCCCAAAGTACAAGTGTCCGTGATGTTGCTGCCTAATGTGTATGCCGCCAAAGATCTCAAGCGGCAGGTCGAAGGCGGAGGCAACTTTACGAAATTCGCCTTGCGCTATTCGATCGATGAGAAGAGCCGGGCCAAAGGCGGAGACCTCGGTCCCTATCGCAAGGGACTGGTCGAGGCCGAGCTCGAGCCGATCGTTCAAACCCTCAGGCCGGGATATCTGAGCGAGCCCGTGAAGACGGATCGCGGATATTACCTGGTCAAGGTCAGTCCCCTGGAACCGGAGATTCTGCAAGCCGACCAGGCGACCAGGGAACGACTCAGGCAGGAACTGCTCGCCGAAAAACGCCGGAAGCGTCTGGATGACATGTTTTCCGAGCTCAAGGCCGGCGCGACGATCCGGCTAGCCGACGCCTCGCGGTACGTCACCGATGACGCCGTTCAGAGACGATCCAATCCGTGATTGTCCCTGAGTTTCTTCGTCTGACATGACCTCGGCCTGACATCGCGCCCCTGAGCGACTGCCATACGGGACCCCGCATGACACCCGCTGATTGGTGTACAATCCCCGGCGAGGCCTGACGATCTCCTCATCCCTGCATGAAACACCGATCTTTCACATGAAACACCCGGCCAGGCCATCCGGCCTACCCCCACAAGCATGGTACCTGCGGATGTCCCGAACGATCCTGGGCCTTCTTGCCCTCGTCGCCCTTGATACCATTTTTCCCTCGGTCAATTCGGCCAAACTTCAGGATGGCATCGTCGCGATCGTCAATTCCGACCTCATCATGCTCTCAGACGTCGAACGGGATCTGACGACAGAGCAGGAACGACTTCAGAAACGCTACAAGGGCACGGAGTTGGAACGGCGTCTCAAGTCGGCTGAGTACATGACCTTGACCAAGATGATCGAGCGGAAACTTCAGCTCCAAGCCGCCAAGACTAAAGGCGTCGAGGTGACCGATCAAGAGGTGACACAAGCGGTGGAAGCGCTGAAGAAGCAGGGCGACAAGAACATTGTGAAGGACGCCGGCAACACCACCACCGTTCGAGAAGAGTTGCTGCTCCTCCGCGTGGTCGATCGTGAGGTGCGTGGCGTGGTGATGGTCGTGGAGTCCGACATGAGACGGTACTATCAGGAGCATAAGGAACGGTTTGCATATCCCGAAGAATACCAACTCAGTCAGATTCTCATTCGGTCCCGCGGTCCTGATGAAATCGGGATCGCCATGGGCAGGGGGGAAGGCATTATCGCTGCATTGAAACAAGGCGAGAGTTTCGAAGACCTGGCCCTGCGCTTTTCGGAAGGTCCGAACGCAGCCCGCGGCGGCCGTCTCGGGTTAGTCCGTCAGGGAGAACTGCTGCCCGTCATTGAGCAAGCGCTGGCTCCCTTGCCGATCGGCGGGCTGACCTCTCTCATCGAAAATGCCGACGGCTTACATATAATTCGGGTCGACGACAAAAAACCTCGGCAATTCCGTCCATTCGAAGAGGTTAAGACGGAAATTCAAACGTTGGTGTTTCAACAGAAGAGCGAGGACCAGTATCAAATTTGGATGGCCGACCTGAAGAACAAAGCCTATATCGACATCAAGTTTGGAGCCGTGCCCTGATGGCTCCCCACAGCGCATCCCGCCCCTCATGAGTCTCAGACGAATACTCGATGATCGGGACATCTTCTGGAAGGTTGAGGACGTCGCGCACCCGTTGGAGATTTCCGCGGCGTTCATTCATTCGCAGCTTATCCACTTTGGTCAGCGCAATAATCATGGGACGTCCGATGGTCTTCAACCATTCGACGGTCGTCACGTCTTGAGGACTGATGACGCGGGATTCGATCAAAAGAACGACGCCACGAAGGGCTGTTCGTGTCGTCACAAATCCTTCGATGAGAGGCCCCCACTCGGCGCGTACGGATTTGGCCACTTTCGCGTACCCGTAGCCGGGCAGATCGACAAAGTACAGTCGGGATGCCGGCATGGTCGCGATCAGAAAATAATTGATCGCTTGTGTCTTCCCCGGCGTTTTGCTGACTTTGGCCAGGCTCTTGCGGTGGAGCAGCGAGTTGATCAGTGAGGATTTCCCGACGTTCGACCGGCCGGCAAAGGCAATTTCTTCAAGCCGATCAGCAGGAAACTGTTCTGGCGCCCGGCAACTTTTGACAAACTCGGCCGTGAGGATTTTCATATTTCAAGACGGCCGAGCGTTGTGATCATGCGCAATGTTGTCTCAGTATTCTTACCCTGGGTCGTGGAAGATCTGTCTCTTCAAGAGACTGTCGTCACTCGGAGAATCTCACAATGCAGTCTCATTCCAAAGCTCTTTACCATTGACGTGTGACGCATGACGCGAAACGTGAGCATTTCCTTCTCCTTGATAGATTGCGACGATGACGAAGTCAACCGGTAGTTCGTGGGGCCGTGTCGTATTCTGGCTGACCGTCTTGGTCCTTGTTCCGGCGGCGCTTCTGGCCTTCTACTGGTTGGCTACCCTTCCGGATGTCTCCTTGCTCGCCAAACAGAACCCAAAAGACACCGCACTGATCCAGGCGCGCCGCGCTCAAAACCGCGAACAGGGGCACCCCTTGAGGCCGCAGTGGACATGGGTGCCGATGTCCCGTATCTCGCCATATCTGCAACGAGCAGTCGTGGCCACCGAGGATGCCTCGTTTTTCATGCATGAGGGTTTTGATTGGGAAGGTATCAAGGATGCTGCTGTGCACAATCTGGAAGCCGGTGAGTTCAAGCGCGGCGGCAGCACCATCACCCAGCAACTCGCGAAGAACCTGTACCTGTCAGCGGAACGTTCGCTGCTTCGCAAAGCTAGGGAGGCGCTCATCACGCGCTCGCTCGAGCATCATCTCACCAAGCGCCGCATCCTGGAACTGTATCTGAACGTCGCCGAATGGGGGAACGGGGTCTTCGGAGCGGAGGCCGCGGCCCGGCACCACTTTGGAAAGTCGGCGAACGAACTACACATCGATGAGGCTGCGCTCCTGGCCGCGATTCTTCCCTCACCGCGACGGTACGATCCCATGAGAGTGACGAGGTATCTCCGCTTACGGCAGCAGCATATTCTGAGACGCATCGAAAAAGGCGGGGGCCGCTTGCCGGTCTCCATGCCCAACCCCAGGCCGTAGTCGGCTAGAATGTCACTATGAAACGCTGTAAGGCAGGTCAACCGTCAAACGACATGCGTGAAGCAATGTCAACCGTCATTCGTGAAGAGTGGAGCGCTGTTTCTCGATTTTCGGTTGACGACTGACGTGTGACGAATGACGCTTGGCGATTGACGCGCTGCATCAGGCGAACGTTAGTGTCCTTCCTCCGAATCTCCGACTTCGAGAAAGTCACGCTCGCCGAAAATGGCCGATTCGTTCGCGTAATGTTTGAATTCAAGCAGATTCTGCGATGGGTCTTCGAGAAAGAACGTGGAATGTTCGATCACGGTCCCGGGAAACCGCCGACGTGGGTGCTGATAGAACACCAATCCTTTTGCCTTAGACCTGTCGGCCAGGGCTTGCCAGTCTTTCTCTAGCGTAAAGATGAGCCCGAAATGCCGTGGGTACACCCCTTTTTGTGGAGCCGCCGGCGTCTTCACCAGATGAGCCACCAATTGATGACCTGCCAGCCCCAGAGTCAAGGCCGTGCTGGATTCCCGCCCCAATACACAGCCGAGGCCATCCACGTAGAATCGCCTGGTTTCCTCAAGGCTCGTCACAGGAAACGCAACATGAAAGAGTACAGAACTCACGAGTGACTCCTCCGACAACCGCGTAGGATCTTATTGTCTCCTCCGGCGTCTCGAACAATCAACCGGCAGGGCTCCACGTCAATCGCCAAACGTCATTCGTCAACCGAAAGCGAGAATGATACCTCTCTTCTTCATGTCGATTGACGGATGATGGTTGACGGGTTCTCGCCGATCACGCTTCATCGGTCGTTAGTCTGGCGAGAACGCCTGGTGCAACGTACAGGGGTAGGACGGGTGAAATAGAGGCTTTTTCAGAATCCTAGATCAACTGACTTATTGAAAGCGGTCGCCGACGAACGGTCGGTCTATTCCATCCCAATAACCGGCGGCCATCCGTGGAGTCACATGTCTGATGGCGAATCGACCGTCTGCTGTCAGGACAAGCGCCCCCGCCGACCCATTCGTCCGCCTCATGACTTTTCGGAGCACAAGGGACGTCGCCTTCGCTGGGCTCATCCCGCGTTCGAGAAGATCCGCTATTTCTTTTGCGACCGCAATCCGTATGATGCTCTCCCCCCACCCCGTCATGGAGACTGCGCCGGATTGATTGTCTGCATAGACACCGCACCCGATAAGC
>DAISKX010000188.1:0-7077 GCA_036820725.1 Nitrospiraceae bacterium | reverse complement strand
CGCGAAGAATAATGAGGCGCACGGCGCGATGAGTAAAGAGCGCCACGTCTGTGCGCGCCGGCGAGTCGGTGAGCCGGCAGTGTCTTGGACCGTCTGCGCACGGGTGCGAGGTTCAGAACGCGCTGAATAAAAAGCGCGTCACGGTTGTGAATGCCGGCGAGTCAGTGAGTCGGCTGTGTCTTGGAACACCTCATCTGATTCAAACTTTCGGGTCATCGCTGCGGTAGAAGCCGTCACGAATAATGCGGGCTAGGTCGAAGAAGAGGATGAAGAAGTCGAGGAGGGGCTGTTTGAACTCGGAGCGGATGTCCCTGACGTCGATGGCGTTGGGGCCGTCGATGGTGTGGAGGATTCTCCTGAAGAGGATGGAGCGGGAGACGCTGCAGCCGCCGTCGCCGGCTCACCCTTCTTCTTTCCATCTTCGGCTTTATCATTCGCTTTTTCTGATCCTTCCGCTCCTCCCGTCGGCTTGAGCTTATCGGAATAGTCGGTCACGTACCACCCACTCCCTTTAAACATGATCGCCGGGGAGGAGATGAGCCTGGCCACTTCCTGTCCGCATCGACTACAGCTCTTAATGGGATCGTCCTTCATGCCTTGTTTAACTTCAAAACGATAGGCGCAACTCTGACAGAGATATTCGTAAATAGGCACGATTCAACTCCTCCAGCAACGTGACAATAGAGGATGCATGACAAACATATGCTGAGATAACACGCAATCTGTCCTAATCAAGGGTATTGCGCCAACAACTTAGGTCAGCCGCCCGATCGCCTGCTCGATCCGATTCAGTCCTTGCTCAATGGCTCCCATACTGGTGGCATAGGAGAGGCGGATATGATGTCCGCTACCGAATGGTTCCCCGGGCACTACGGCGACTTTTGCTTCCTGGAGCAGGTATCTTGCCATATCAGAGGCGGAGGCTAAGAGCCCTCCTTTCCATCGGCGGTTGAGGACAGCGGCAATGTTGGGGAACGCATAAAAGGCTCCGCTCGGCATCCTGCAATGGATTCCGGGAATTTTATTGAGCCCTTCCACGATGCAATGCCGCCGTCTGTCGAATTCCTGAACCATCTGCCGAGTAAATGGGTCCCCCGTGCGCAGGGCGGTGACGGCCGCTTTCTGGGAAATTGAGCAGGGATTCGATGTGCTCTGGCTTTGAATGTTCGCCATGGCGGTCAAGAGGTCCTTCGGACCAGCCGCAAAGCCGATGCGCCACCCGGTCATTGCATAGGCTTTTGACACTCCATTGACGATCACCGTGCGGGCTGCAACGTCCGGTCCGAGCGTGGCGATACTGATGTGTCGAGTGTCGTCGTAAATGACCTTCTCATAGATTTCGTCGGAAATGATGACAAGATCATGTCGGAGCGCCACGGCTGCAATCCCTTCCAGCGTCTTGCGATCATAGGTGGCACCGGTTGGGTTGCACGGACTGTTGACGATGATCGCCTTGGTGTGCCGCGTGACCTTCGATTCGAGCTCGGCTTCGTGAATGGCATACTCCTCCTCCTCGCGCGTGTGGAGCAGGACGGGCGTCGCATCATTGAGGACGACTTGGTCCTGATAGGAGACCCAGAAGGGCGCCGGAATAATGAGCTCATCGCCCGCTTCCAGCAGCGCCTCTGCGATGTTGTACAGTGAATGCTTTGCGCCGCAGGACACCAGAATTTGGGATTTCTCGTACTGCAGCCCCTGTTCCGCCTTGAGCTTGTCCGCAATCGCGGTCCGCAATTCATCAATGCCCGACGAAGGCGTATATTTCGTGAATCCCGCACGAATGGCGGCTTCTGCCGCTGCTTTGACCGGTTCAGGGGTATCGAAGTCGGGTTCGCCCGACGCGAAATCGACGACGTCGATGCCTTGAGCGGCCATCGCCTTGGCGGTTGCCGTGATACTGAGGGTCGGAGAAGGAACGACACGCGCTGCGCGAGCTGCGAGCTTCATACTTTTCGCTCCCGGATGCGTTCTTCGAGACGATGCGCCACGACGGGGTGTAAAAATTCTTTCAAAGATCCTCCGTGAGCGGCCACATCTTTGATGATGGTCGACGAGAGATACGAATACTCTTCGCTCGGCATCAAAAAGACGGTCTCCACGCTTTCGGCTAGTTTTCGATTGATCAAGGCCATTTGGAACTCGTGCTCAAAATCTGAAATAGCGCGCAGGCCTCTCAACACCGCATGAGCACCACAACGCCGAACAAAATCGACGAGCAATCCGTTGAACGTCGTCACTTCGACATTCGCGATGTCCTTCGTGACTAATCGGACCATCTCCAGACATTCTTCGAGAGTGAAGAGGGGATGTTTCCCGGGACTCGGTGCAATGGCGACGATCACCTTCTCAAAAATACGCAGGCCGCGAGTCACGATATCCGTGTGTCCGTGGGTCACAGGATCGAATGTACCGGGATACACACCGATCTTCATGACGAAGGACGATCCTTTTTGCCCTGGTGAAACAGGCTCAAGCACGTGTCGCCATACTCGTAACGCCGATGGAGGAGCAACGTGTTCACGTGTGACGGTAGTGCAGTCCTTCGGCCGTGTTCGACCATGGCCACGGCGTGGCCTGTCATGCCATGATGGGACAAGAGATCGAGCAATTGTATGAAATCGAGAGTCATCGCATAGGGAGGATCGGCAAACACGATGTCGTAAGGGCCTCTCCAGGAAGGCATATGTTGGAGGAACTGTTCGACCCGCGACGTGCACACATGAAGGTCATAGGTACCCCGGCAACGTCCTAAATTCTCGTGCAAGATCCGACAGGCCTTCTGATCGGCCTCGACAAAGGTAATATGCGCTGCGCCACGACTCATGGCTTCAATACCTATTGCACCCGTTCCCGCATAGAGGTCTAATACACGAGCCCCCTGGGTCCGGTCGCCCAATATTGAAAAAAGCGCTTCTTTGACCCGATCTGAGGTCGGTCGGAGTGTGTGGTCCGTGGGTGCCAAGAGCCGGCGACCTCGGTGAACTCCCGCGATGACACGCATATCATTTAGAGGGAGAACCACGCTTTCATGCAGGAGTTCAGTCTAACACAGCGTTTTTGAAGGGGTCAAGAATCAGGTGACGAGAAGATTTTCCCATCAGATCGGATGGTCGGACTCCCACCAGCAGGAAAGAGATGTTGGGGAATGGATAGAAGAACAGTTGCGCTTTGACGGGTCGGGGGCAGGCTCGCTATAATGCCGGCTGGCGTCCGTCCAATGTGATCAGTGAGGATTCGAACTGTTGGAACCCTCACACGGACGTGACATCGACTGGCAACGGACTGCGAATGAGTTACCGCGTCCCGACCGTCTGGGTTTCCCGAGCAGCGAGACTCTTCCGGCGATTGGCTGAAATCGTACGGTCGATGATCGCGCCGCAGTTGATGCATTTCCAGGCGTAGAAGATGAGAAAGAAGTCAGAAAACCGCTCCAGCATCATTAAGCCTTTACACTTCGGACATTCCATTTTCTCCTCCTGGGTGGCTTCGTTCACTGCTGTAGGCATTCCCAAGCAAGACCTGCACCAAAATGTCGAAATGCATATTTTCAATGAGTTAGGTAGATATACATGAGCAAAGCTGCCTTAGAACGCGCCAAGGAACCGGTACAAAATCGTTCGAGGTGACATTTTTTTGTCGCGACGGGGCCCTGGAAAAAGAAAGAATGGTGGAGGCGGGATAGGAGACTGGCCGGAGACAGAACGGCCGCGCGAACGTCTGTTGAAACATGGTCCCGACTCTCTCTCTGACGCGCAACTACTGGCGATTATGTTGAGGGTAGGGAGGCAAGAGGCGTCGGCGGTGGATGTTGCCAGGGAAATCCTCCAACGTTTGCAGGGAATATCGGGTCTGGTGCATTGCGGTCTCGAAGAGATCTGCACGATTCGAGGGGTCGGGCATGCGAAGGCAGCACAGCTCAAAGCGGCCATCGAGCTCGGGCGTCGTGCCATAGCCGCGCCGCTATCGACCGGATTTCGCGTGACATCCAGTGCGGATTTGTTCACACATTTTCATCCGCGGTTGAGGAATCTCCGTCACGAAATCTTTACGACCGTTCTGCTCGATGCGAAAAATGCCATCATTCGTGAGGCAGTCGTGTCCGAAGGAAGTCTGACGCACAGCATCGTCCATCCCCGCGAGGTCTTCCAGCTGGCGATCCGAGAGTCTGCGGCCTCAATCATTCTCTTGCACAATCACCCCAGCGGCGATCCGATGCCGAGTCAAGAAGACCGCCTTCTCACGACACGGTTGATAGCCGGTGGTCAATTGCTCGGCATTCGCGTATTGGACCATCTCGTCATCGGGGACGGGCGATACGTCAGTTTTGCCGACCAAGGCTGGATTGAGTCCGGGACCAGCAGTTCCTAACCATCGCGCGCAATCTGAAGCAGAGGCCTAGGTCTGTATTTCTGTATTATTTGAGGTGATGATTGGACGGCTAGATTTTCACATGTACCGACTGCTCGCTGGGACACGAAGACGCTGTCCTGACGACAACCCGAGGAGGACATCATGAGAGTATCCCCCGTGGAATGCATGAGAAATGTTGCGGTGGTGTCTCACGCTGGATCGGGAAAAACCTCGTTAGTCGAAGGTCTCGTCTATGCAGCAGGCGGTATCACTCACCTCGGTTCCGTCCTCAACGGGACGACCGTATCTGATTTCGAGCCGGAGGAAATCCACCGGCGAACCTCCCTGAACACAAGTGTTCTTCATTTCACCTACAAGGATACCGGAATCAATCTCGTTGATACTCCGGGTGCTTCGAGTTTCTTCGGGGAAACACTGGCGGCGCTTCGTGCCGTGGATGGTGTCGTGCTCGTGATCAGTGCCGCCAGTGGTCTGCGAAGCGACCTGGTGCGCTTGTGGAGCATCGTTCGGGAATCCCGGCTTCCCTGCATGGTGTTCGTGAATGAACTGGATAAGGAGGGAACATCGCTGACAGCGACCCTCGATGCCATGCAAGCAGAGTTGGAGATGGCGGGGATCCCGTTGCTGCTGCCAAACGGGTCAGGGGGCGAGCTGAGCGGGGTCATCGACGTGATCAGCCAGCGATCCTATTCCGCAGGGTCAGAGCATCCCAGGGCTCAGGAGGGACAAATTCCGTCAGCCCTCATTGCTGCGGCAGAGCAGACCAAGAAGCGACTCATCGAAGCGGTTGCGGAGATCGATGATGGTCTTCTTGAAAAGTATGTGTCCGAGGGGGACCTGTCGACTGATGAACTGTTGATCGGATTGCGAGGTGGCGTCCACCGAGGTCAACTTATTCCCGTATTGTGCGGATCGGCCGTCCGCAATATCGGGACGCACGTGTTGTTGGATACCATCGTCAGCCTGTTGCCGTCTCCGGTGGATCTCGCCGCCATCGTCCCGCCTCAAGGTCATTTGGACCAGCGATCCGATGAAATCGTGACGCGACGCCCATCACCGACGGAACCGTTTTCCGGGTTCATGTTTAAGACTATTATCGATCCGTTTATGGGGCGTCTTTCTTATGTCCGCGTCGCCTCCGGCACACTATCGGCAGACACGGCCTTTTACAATGCAAGCCGGCAAGTCAAGGAGAAGGGCGGGCATCTTTTTACAATCTTCGGTAGAAAATATGTGTCCGCTCCGAGCGCGGCGGCGGGGGACATCATTGCGATCGGCAAACTCAAGGATACGATGACTGGTGATACGGTCTGTGACGAGCGCGCCCCGGTTCAGTTCCCCGCGCTTCGCCTGGCCAGACCGGTGTTATCCTTTGCCATCGAAGCCAAATCGAAGGCCGATATTGAAAAGGTCAGTTTGGGACTTCATAAGCTCATTGAGGAGGATCCTGCGTTGGAGTTCGTGCGCAATCCTGAAACTAAGGAGATGGTGCTGAGCGGCATGGGTCAATTGCACATTGACGTCGCCCTGGAAAAATTGCATCGCAAATACGGAGCGGATGTCACGGTGCATACCCCGAGAGTTCCGTATCGAGAAACGATTCGCATAGTCACGCAGTCTCAAGGGAAATATAAGAAGCAGACCGGCGGCCATGGCCAGTATGGCGATTGCTGGCTTGAACTCACGCCCCTCCCTCGCGGAGCCGGTTTCGAATTTAAGAACAAGGTGGTGGGCGGTGCGATCCCCAGGAATTTCATCCCGGCCATAGAGAAAGGCGTGGTGGAGGCGATGCATGAGGGGGTGCTCGCGGGGTATCCGGTCGTAGACATCCGTGCGACCGTCTTTGATGGCTCCTATCATGTCGTGGACTCGTCGGAATTGGCGTTCAAGATAGCGGCTTCGATGGCGTTCAAGAAATCGATGGAACACGCCCATCCCGTCTTGCTGGAGCCGATCATGGCCGTCGACATTGAGGCGCCAGAAGATGCTATCGGCGCTGTCATCGGTGATCTCAACTCACGGCGTGGACGGATCGTCACGGTGACCGCCACGGGACATACCGAGACGATCAAGGCGACGATTCCATTGGCAGAGGTGCTTAAATATGCCCCGTCGCTGACGTCGATTACGGGCGGGCGGGGGACGTATGTGATGGAATTCTCACACTACGAGGAAGTTCCTCGCGACCTGACCCCTCGGATCGTCGAGGAACATCGAGCCGGGCGGCAGGCCGTCGCAGCACACTGATGAGAATTCAAAAAGTTTATCCGCGTGCCGGCAGCCGCCACCGGTCTGCCGGCATATCGGACCTCAGCGATCCGTCGGTTTCAATACGACGTAAAATGCGCGGCTTTCGCGAAGAACTCGCAGGAGGATCGTCTCGCCTCGTCTGACTTTCGACACCGCAGTCCCGAATTCAATCACGCTTCCGATTTCGACCCGGTTGACCTCTTTGATGAGATCACCTTCGCGAAGTCCTTCTGCTTGCGCGAGGCTGCCGGATTCGACTTTGGAAATGAGCACGCCCTTGCGCTCGTGTAATTTAAATTTATCGGCGAGGGCGGCAGTCAGATCCTGCACGTCGATACCGAGCTTCATGTCTGAGCGCGTCTGGGGAAGCGACGCGACGACCACCGTATCCCGCCGCTCGCTCAGGGCGACGTCGAGCGGAATCCGATGCCCGTCGCGTACCACTTCGACTTTCAC
>DAISKX010000187.1:0-7080 GCA_036820725.1 Nitrospiraceae bacterium | reverse complement strand
TGCTGACGACTTCTCCCATTCGAGAGGAGAACGTTGTGTTTATAGGACGCGCGCACATGGGATACCGAGCTTCGTGCGAAGCAGTTCCTCCACTCGGTTCGGCGTCACGGGTTTTGAGCGTCCTTCGATCGTGCGTTTCTGCAAGCACATGCCTGCCGAAACGGCTTGCCCCGGCTTCGTCAGTGTGATCACCGGCGCCTCTGGACATAGGGACTTGACCTCCTGCAATGTTGCAGCTCCATCACTGCCCAGCTCTCCATCGCAAGGATCATCGCTGAGCAGGATCGCGCCCGGCTGCATCTCGCTGAGATCCTCGATCATGGCGTCAAGGCTCCTGCCCAACACCGCATGGTACCCGCTGCTGGCGAGGCAGTCGGCGAGTTTGAGGCCGAAGTCCAAGTCACGGTCGACGATCACCACACGCTCCCTGCTTGTGACGTTGCCGGTTATCATTCGTTACTCTCCTTGCGTTGGTTAAGTTTCTCGGATCTTCAAGACACTGGGACGCTCACGGGGACACGGCCTGTTCACCGTTCGATGGCGTCCACAAACTTGCCGCGCCTATTCCGAAGCGGCGTGGACCTCGCACCCGTGCGCAAACGTGAGACGATTTATTCATCGTCTCGCGCACTTCACAGGCCGATTGGCGTGCTGGATAGTATGGGAATTTGGCGCTCTCGCCTATCGCTGTCATCCCAATTTGAAGGTCGATGTTTTGTCCAGTGTGCTTGTCGCCGTCAATGCTACGAGTTCATCTCTATGACGCGGAAACCCCTTAGTAAGTGCCGTGAGACCAACAAACCTAAGATTCGATGTGCGATACATTACAAGTTCCTAAACCACGTGGAGTTGTATTGAATGCCGCGGTTGAGACATGATGCGGCTTGTGGTCCGCTCTCGCCATGGGTAGGATCTTCTTCAGTCGGGGATCAGGTGTGTTCTCCCTCTTTCGGGAGGCGCTGGTCTCCTCGGTTTCGCAGAGTCCAACGTAACAGCATGAGCATCTCTGCTGAGGGCCGATTCGCGCAATCGTGATGGTGAGACAATCAAAGGAGTGAACAATATGAAACTGCCAGGCGGGGCGTTGCGAACGTTAGTGTATGGACTTGGTGCAGCAGTGGTGCTCGCGGCGAGCGTTGCATCGGCCGGTCAACAGTCTGCGACGGCGGGCGGAAAGGGCGGCACCCCGTTGTTCGATAACCTGGGGAACTTGCACCATCCCATCTCCACGTCCTCGCCCAAAGCGCAGCAGTATTTCGATCAGGGGTTGCGACTGGTCTTTGCGTTTAATCATGAGGAAGCGATCAATTCGTTCGAAGAGGCGGCGCGGCTGGATCCGAAGGCGGCCATGGCCTACTGGGGAATCGCGTTGGCGCTCGGGCCCAATATCAATTTGCCCATGGATCGCGAATCCGAGAAGCGAGCCTATGAAGCGATTCAACGGGCACGCGCGCTGGCTGCCGGCGTGAGCCCGAGGGAACAGGCGTATATCGAGGCGCTCGCCACTCGCTATTCCACCGACTCTCACGCGAAACGCGAGGTCCTCGATGCCGCCTATGCCGAGGCGATGGGAAAAGTGTGGGTACGAGACCCCAAGGATGTCGATGCCGGCACGCTGTATGCCGAAGCGATGATGGATATGCAGCCGTGGGATTATTGGACGCCGGAGGGACAGCCGAAGGGTCGTGCCATCGAGATCGTGGCGACGCTCGAACGAGCCTTGCAGCTCAATCCCGATCATCCCGGAGCCTGTCATTACTACATTCATGCGGTGGAAGCCTCCTCGAAAGCAGAACGGGCGCTCGCCTGCGCGAAACGGCTGCCCGATCTGGTGCCGGGAGCGGGCCATCTGGTCCATATGCCCGGCCATATCTATCTCCGATTGGGCATGTACCAAGAAGCGGTCGAACGCAATGTGCACGCGACCTCGGTCGATCACGACTACTTGGCGCACCGCAAGCTCGTCGGGTTCTATCCGATGGCCTACTATCCGCACAACGTCCACTTTCTCTGGAGCGCGTTGACGATGGAGGGACGTAGCAAGGAAGCGATGAAAGCGGCCCAGGATCTTCGGAAACTGGTGCCGTTGGAAGCAGCCGCGAAAGAGCCCGCGCTGGAGGAATTTACATCGACCTTACCCTTCGCGCTCGTGCGGTTCGGTAAATGGAATGACGTGCTCGCGCTTCCCCAACCGCCTGCGGAGCTCACGTATACGACCGCGATCTGGCACTACGCGCGCGGGATCGCGTTCGCGGCTGCCAAACGATTCGACGAGGCGCAGCAGGAACACAAAGCACTGGCGCAATTGGCAGCATCCATACCGCAGGACAGAATGATGGGAGTGACGCGGGTCGTGGACCTGGCCAGGATTGCCGAACAGGTGTTGGCAGGCGAGATAGCCGCGCGCCGAGGACAGTACGAGCAGGCGATCGACAGGCTCAAGGCCGCGACCAAGCTGGAGGATGCCTTGCGCTATTACGAACCGCCCCTGTGGCATATTCCCGTGCGCCATTCTCTGGGCGCAGTGTTGTTGCAGGCAGGCCGTCCGACCGAGGCGGAGGCGGCTTATCGAATCGATCTGAAGCAGCATCCTCACAATGGATGGGCACTGTTCGGCTTGAAGCAAAGTCTTGACGCGCAACAAAAGATGCAGGACTTCAAGACAACGGAACAGGAATTTCAAAAGGCGTGGGCGCGCGCTGATATAAAGCTGACAGGCTCGCGATTCTAAGTAGACAGCTGAACATGCCCTTCCCAAATAAACCGCGCAGAGCTTAAGCAAGTCTATATCATCGTCCACGAGCGCGATGGGAGCATGTCGATGAAGAGGCGAAGACTTCAACACTATACGATGACAATCCTGTTGTTCGGATTCGCCTGGGGATGCACGACGGCTCCACCCTGCTCGGCACCCCAGGCACCACCGTCGGCGTCTCTACCGGCCTCCATTCTCCAACAGCGGGTCAAGGAGCAGGACAAGCGCATTGATGAACTCACCACGCAATTGAATATGCTCAAACATCTTGATCAAGGCAGAATGAAGGACCGATAGACGTTCGGCCGGCTCGTCGGACCGACAAGAGGTGTGGATCGGATGAGCAGATATCGGAGGAAGAACGATCATGACGGAAAGATCGAATAGAAGTGCCGGCGTAGAAGACCGGTGGAAGCGGGCTGCTCCTATGGTCGCCCCGAGGATCCTGATCACGTTGGTCATCGCGCTGGCGCCCTTCGAGGCGGGGGTTGAAGCGGCGGAGACGGACAAGGAGCGCTGGAACGAAAGGTACAGCGGCGACACCTATCGCTTCGGCAAGGACCCCATTCCCTATCTGGTCGAGCAGATCAGCCGCTTGCCAAAAGGCAAGGCGCTCGATCTGGCCATGGGAGAAGGGCGAAACGGAGTGTTCCTGGCGACCAAGGGCTTTCAGGTGACGGGTCTCGATATCTCGGAGAAGGGGCTGGAGAAGGCGCAGTCTCTGGCCAAAGCACAAGGGGCCACGATCGAGACAAAGGTGGTGGATCTGGACGACGCGCTGCTCGGGACCAACGAGTATGACCTGGTGCTCTGTACCTATTATTTAAACCGGGGCCTGTTGCCGAAAATGAAACAGGCAGTGAAGCCGGGCGGGATGGTCGTCGTCGAAACGTATACGATGGACCATCTCAAGTATCGGCCGGAGTTTCGAAAAGAATGGCTGCTCGAGAAAAACGAACTGGTGGAGTGGTTTAAAGACTTCACCATCCTCGACTATCAGGTGGTCGATAACGGGGAGTCCGCCTTCGCCAGCATCATTGCGCAGAAATCGTGATTGACGCGACGCGTCAGGAACGGGAGCTGATGGCCTATAGCGTATAGCCGATGGCAAGGAGCCAGAAGGAACTCTCTGTTTCTGCCATGCGCTATAAGCTATACGCTCTTATCTTGGGCGGCGAGGTGTTCCACGATCAGTCTGGCGTCGCTGACCGGATCTTCCGTGAAGGGGGCTGAGTCCCGCTTGGTCACCTTGGTGTCTAAGCGCTCGGCGGCCTGGCGGATGGGAAGAGGGAAGGACGCGTCCTGCTGAATCTGCCGGAGATGTTCCATCGCATCGCCGCGCCATCGCCGGACAGGAAGACGATCCAACCACCAATCCGTCGCGAGCCCCACGGCACGCCGGGCGCAGACTCGCGCCTTCCCTTCATTGGCTGCCTTCCATGCAGCCTCGGCGACCGCCAGCTCTTGTTCGATCAGCGCCGCTCGTTTCATCAGGCGAGTTCCTTCCCGTAGCTGAGCCCTGACGGTTCAGTATCGCATTACGATCAGTCGAAGAGAAGCGACGCACGTCGGCGATCGGCGCATAGGGGACCCCATGGTTACCGACAGAAAGAGGGAGTTACTTATGAAGATGACCATGCGAATGAGGTGGGGAGTGCTCTGGAGGCCGATCACCCTCTTCAAGGACGAGTGATCGCAACGTTTGTCCCGCAAGCGCCTTTTCGACGGCCTCGTCGCGCCTTCGCAACACCGCAAGGACAGGATCGCTGGTCCCGATGGGGATATGCACCTCGGCTGGGTTCCCTTCCCGGGCGGCATCCAAGACCTCTTTGACGGAGATCAGTTCAGGCGCCTTGATCAGACTCACCCCTTCCGGTTTGTGCATGAGGCCGAGCAAACCGTACTCCACCAGGTGATCCACCTGGTCTTCCACGAGCGAGACGGGAAGGTTGAGCTCGATCGCCAACTCCGGCGGTGTCAGCGGACGTTCTCCTTTTATATGACGACGAGTCAGGACCACCAGGAGATTCAATGCCAACCGTTCTCGAAAGCCGTACGTTCCTTGTTGCCAGAGCAAACGCGACAGATAGGCGGTCGGATGCTGATGGAAGAACGAGAACTGCGCGCCGATGAGCACGATCAGCCACCCGGCGTAGAGCCAAAGCAGAAACAAGATCAGCACGGCAAAACTGGAATAGATCGCGCTGTATTTGGCGGACTGCGCCACAAATTTCGCAAACGCCTCTCCCGCGACGCCCCACAAGATGGCGGCGGCAATCCCGCCGACCAATGCGGAGGTGAATTGCACGTTGGTATGGGGGATGAACTTGTAGAGAAAGGTGAACACCCCGCATAGCATGAAAAACGGCACCAGCTTGGCAGCCCAGACCATCAGATAGCCGAGCGGTTGGAACTCCAACACTTGCTGCACCAGCGTGTGGCTTTGCACAGAGGCCAGCAATCCGAACGCCGTCACGATCAATACCGGGCCGACCAGGACGGCACTCAAATAGTCGGCAAACTTCCGCGACCACGAGCGCCCCTGCCGCACCATCCAAATCGCGTTCAACGCCTGCTCGATCTTATCGATGAGCGAATAGGTGGTGTAAAAGAGACCTGCGACCCCGACGACGCCCAGCACTCCGATCTTGAGGTTGTCCACAAAGCCGATGATCGTACCCGTCACCTCCAGGCCCTTCGGACCCAGGGGTTCCAGCGCCTGGGCCAAGACCGGTTCGATCTGGTGATGGACTCCGAAGGCCTTCAAGACCGAAAACATCACGGCGAGAAAGGGGACCAGCGACAGGAGCGTGGTATAGACCAATCCCGCGGCGCGGGCATCGAGGAGCCGATGACGGAATTCGAGCCCCACCGCGATCGCCAGCCGAAGCGCCTGGACAATGGCCCGCTGGACCAAGGGAAGGGTCGCGAGATCAGTGGTCCACAGGTCCTGCTTTAGAAACTGTATGCCGCGTGCCAATCTATTCATGGTTCGTCAGTTCTCCAAGGCTGCGGAGACATTCTAAGGCGAATCACCCTTCAGGTGAAAGTCGTCAGGATCAGACGACCTAAGGACCGAAGACTTGCAACGTGCGGTGCACCTCGCTCGATGGGCGCAGTGGGACCAGCATGGGTATCATTCCCATGTAGAATGAGGCGCGCAAGCTTGGAGCAAAAGGCCTCCACTGCTCGCCCCATCCGTAGATCTTTACCAGCTTGAACCTATGACTCTTGCCAGAATTGTCTGAAGTCGAATGATAGTTGGCGGTGGTGTTTGATCGAAAGAAAGACCACCCGGTCCTGATGGAGTACATACAAGACCAAGTAGTCATCGACGATGAATTCGCGTAGGGCAGTGGTCTGGTCAAGATGAACGTTCAGTTTCTTGATCAGGACCTTGGCTTCGGCTGATCGGACGGGGTGGGCGAGGAATTCGCGACCTGAGTGCGGGAATCGGCACAAGGTGGGGATGATGTCGTCGAATAAACGACTGAGGAGTCGTCGGTAGGTAGTTAATCCGGGGGGACCTAGAAAGGTCTCGATCGCGCTGAGGTTGGCGGAGAAATTTTCGGTAAAAAGCGGCCGTCTATCGGCCATGCCGCGATTTCAATTGGGAGAGCGTCAGAGTGTGTCCAGTGTGCAGGTCATCGAGACCGCGAAGCGCTTCTTCTAAGAGCGTCAGATGAATGTGCTCACGCTCCAGGCGATGGTAGTGATCGAGCCGTTTGGCATCGATTAGCGCCGCGCAGCTTTCACCGTTCTTCGTGATGATTTTCTCATGGCCTTGCGAGACTTCGTCGCAGAGCTCGGTCAGCTTCGCTCGTGCCCGGGTGAGGGAAATGATGTCCTTCGAAGAAATTGCCATATCACCTCTGATGGCAAACTATAAATCCTGTACAGGATTCTGTCAACAAGTGTGTTGTGAGTAGAGAGAGAAAGCGGCTTAACTACTGACTTGGCAATTGTCACTATGGTGTATCCCACGGGCTTGAGCATTCAGTACACGAATGACGGTTGACGAATGACGAATGACGAACCTGCAACACTTCCCAAACGGCTTGAATGCCCGATAGCCTTCACTCCTTCCCTTGTATTACACTTGACCGTTACAGATCATAAAGTATTAACCAAGGAGGATGCCATGAAACAGGGATGTTTTCTTCTCGGCCTCGTCCTCTTAACCGGCAGCAGCTTCGTCGGGTGCGACTCAAGCCAGACCGGAGGTACGACCAAAAAAGCCGGAGCGGCGCCCGATGCCCCATTGTCAGCCCCGGCCAGTTCTGCCGCTCGAATGGCGAACGACGAGGGGGTGAGCCATTACCAGC
>DAISKX010000186.1:0-7081 GCA_036820725.1 Nitrospiraceae bacterium | reverse complement strand
TTTCCGTTCGCCAAGATCCATTCGAAGGGCGAACGGCCCACACGAAGTGCGGTATGTACACCCTCGGCTTTTCGCTCGCACGGCCTTGCTAGGGAAAGCGGCGCGTCTTGGCGCGCCGGGGCTGGCGCGGGTGAGAATACTACGCGTTTGAACATCCTGAAACATCATGGCTGTGTGCTTTAGTCTCATGTTTCTGGCCGTAATTGGGGGAACAGCACGACGTCGCGAATAGATGCTTGATTGGTAAACAGCATCACCAGTCGATCGATGCCGATCCCTTCTCCGGCCGTGGGCGGCATCCCGTATTCGAGCGCGCGCAGGAAGTCTTCGTCGACCAGATGGGCTTCCTCGTCACCCGCGGCGCGCTGTGCGGCCTGGGATTCAAATCGCTCGCGCTGGTCGAGCGGATCGTTCAACTCGGAGAAGGCGTTCGCAATTTCCCTCCCGGCGATGTACAGCTCGAAGCGATCGGTCAGCGCGGGGTCGGAATCCTTTCGACGGGCGAGCGGAGAAATCTCGATCGGGTAGTCCGTGATGAACGTCGGTTGCTGCAGATTCGGCTCCACGGTCTCTTCAAAGATCTCGTTGAGAATATGCGGCAGCGATGCTTTGGGAAAGACCTCCACTCCGAGGCGGGCGGCGGCGCTCAGGGCCTCATCACGGTTCTTCAACACGGAGGATTCGAATTTATTCACTTCCAGAATGGCCTGATGGTAGGACCACCGTCGCCAGGGTGGAGTCAGATTGATCTGGGTCCCCTGATAGTCGATCGTCGTCGTACCCAGGATATCTGTGGCCAGCTCGGCGCAGAGCTCTTCCGTCAGGACGATCAGGTCGTGGTAGTCGGCGTAGGCCACGTAAAATTCAAGCATCGTGAATTCGGGATTATGAATCGTCGAAATCCCTTCGTTGCGAAAATTCCGATTGATTTCAAAGACGCGCGGAAATCCGCCGACGATCAAACGCTTGAGATACAGTTCCGGGGCGACCCGCAGATAGAGATCCACATCGAGCGCGTTATGATGCGTGACGAAGGGTTTGGCCGCAGCGCCGCCGGGAATCGGATGCATCATCGGCGTTTCCACCTCCAGAAAGCCCCGCTCGATGAGAAAAGCGCGGATGCCGGCAATGATGCGGCTGCGCATGGCGAAGATCCCGTGCACCTGAGGGTTGGCGATGAGGTCCACATACCGCTGACGGTAGCGTGTCTCGACGTCGGTCAGGCCATGCCACTTTTCTGGAAGCGGGCGCAACGCTTTGCTGAGAAAGGTCAGATGACGCACTTCGACCGTGAATTCGTTGGTCTTGGTCCGGAATAGAATCCCGGTCACGCCGATCCAGTCGCCCAGGTCCAAGCCTTCACAAACCTGGTAGGATTGGTCGCCGAGGATGTCTTTCTTGAGATAGGCCTGCAAGCGATCCGCCCCATCCTGCAGTACGGCGAACGCTGCCTTGCCGAACCGGCGCAGTCCGACAATCCGCCCGGCCAGCGTGCAGGAGATCTGTTCCTGTGCGAGCGTGTCCTTGTTCTTCTCGCCGTGCAGCCGCACCAACTGCCCGGCGCGGTCCTTCACTTCGAAGCGAGTGCCGTAGGGGGCGACGCCGAGTTCCCGGAGCGTCTCCAGCTTCTTGATGCGCTGCTGTCGCTGATCGTTCAGTTCATCCATGAGGTTCGTCGTTTCGTCTAGCGCCCACCGTCAATCGACACACGTCATTCGTCAATCGATGGTTCCATTGCTCCGGACCCGTCAGTCGTGGTTTGCTGACCATAAACTGCCATTCGTCATGCGTCAGTCGTCAACCGTAAATTGCAAAAGCCTAAATTTTGTTCTTAACGTATGGCGTTTGACGCTTGACGGATGACGATGCTGCAGAACGCTTCACGCTACAGGTCGTCATCCTTCACCGCCGCCGGCTCCGGCGCCTTGCCCGCGAGAAGCTTTCTCTTCAAATAGGCCTCGATGAAACCATCGATATCGCCGTCCATGACCGAGGAGACATTGCCGACCTCATACGCGGTGCGATGGTCCTTGACCATCTGATACGGCTGGAATACGTATGAACGGATCTGGCTGCCCCATGCGATATCCTTCTTCTCGCCGACAATCGCATTGAACTCGGCCTCTTTTTTCTGTTGTTCGACTTCAAACAGGCGTGCCTTGAGGATTTTCATGGCGCCGTTCCTGTTCTGGAGTTGGGAGCGCTCGTTCTGGCATTGCACGACGATGCCTGTCGCCAGGTGCGTGATCCGGATCGCCGTCTCGACCTTATTGACGTTCTGGCCGCCGGCACCGCCTGCCCTGAACGTATCGATTCTCAAATCCTTGTCATCGATCACCAGTTCGCCGTCATCCTCCAGCTCCGGATACACGAACACGGAAGCGAAGGACGTGTGCCGCCGTTTATTCGCATCGAAGGGGGAGATGCGGACGAGCCGGTGCACGCCCGCTTCGGCCTTCAACAATCCGTAGGCGTAGGGACCAGTGACGGAGAGCGTGGCGCTTTTGATTCCGGCTTCGTCGCCCGGCAGCAGGTCCAGCGTTTCCAGTTTGAACTTCTTGCGTTCCGCCCATCGGACGTACATGCGGAGCAACATTTGAGCCCAATCCTGGGATTCAGTTCCCCCCGCGCCGGGGTGAATCGAGAAGATGGCATTGTTCCCGTCGAGATCGCCGGCCAGCAGCAACTCGATCCGGAGCTCGGTGAGGAGATGTTCGAACTGGCCCAGTTCGGTGGTGAGCTCATGTTCCAGGTCGGGATCGCCGGATTCTTCGGCCAGATCGAGCATCGCTCCGAGGTCGGTCTGGCGGCGTTCGATCGTCTGCCAGCGGGAAAGTTCGCGGTCCAACGTGGCTTTGCGCCGGTTCACCTTGGCGGCTGCTTTTGGGTCTTTCCAAAAGTCCGGTTGCGCAATCTTGTGTTCGAGCTCGGTAAGTTCTGCGGTCGTGCGAACCTGGTCAAAGATGCCCCCGTAATTCGGAAATCTGTTCCCCGACGCCTCGCACTCGCACACGTATTTCGTCCAACATCGTGAGGTCCCTTTCTGAATTAGGCTGGTCGACCGGCTGGTGTGCCGCCGGCGGGTTCTGTGTTCTGGGAGAAGTAGCCTGTCAGGCACAAAAGCGCGGTGATTATAACACAGCCGTAAGCAAACAGATCACCATACTTAGCGTAAAAGGTTTTGGAATGGCCGATCTCAATCGTGCCGGTGACCGCCTCTTGTGTGAAAATCGGCGTCGCATGTTGCACGCGGCCGAATGGATCGATGAAACCGGAAATCCCGGTATTGGCGGCTCGCGCAAACGCGACCCGATTCTCGACGGAACGGAACACGACCATGGCGAAGTGCTGATAGGGCGCGGAGGACGGGCCGAACCACGCATCGTTCGTGACCGTGACCATGAACTCGGCGCCGTTGGATGCAAACTGGCGAACGAGATTGGGAAAGATCACCTCGTAACAAATGACCACGCCGAATTTCACGTGAAAGTCCGGCGCGGTGGCGGCCGCTGTCATGGGCGGAGTTTTTTCGCGGGGTTTGAACATCAAGAGCGTGGCGCCGGGGCCTGCCTCAAAATCTCCGATGCCCTCGACCAACTTATCCAGAAAGAACAACAAGGAGTTGTGGAGCGGAATATATTCGCCGAACGGGACCAGATGCTGTTTGTCGTAGCGTCCTAAAACCTGGCCATCGGGGGCCAGCAGATAGGCGCTGTTCATGAGGTAGGGGCGTCCGTCAGGATAGTGGCGGAGAGCGGGACTGCCGAACAGCAACGGTGCGCCTGCATCATGCGACATGGCACCCAGCAGCAATCGATACTGGGGTTCCCGCTCGAAGATGAACGGAGTCGCAGCCTCAGGCCAAATAATCAGATCCAGCTCTTTGCCCATGCCCGCGGTCAACCGGCTGTAGCGCTGCAGAGTGTCCTGACGAAACGCCACGTCCCATTTTTGCGCTTGTTCGATATTCGGCTGCACCAAGCCGATGGAGAGTGTTCGGGCAGGCAGCGGATGAGAGGTGCCCAGGACGGTCATACCGTAGATAAATGCGACGCCCAATCCCGCCGCCGCGGCACCGGTCGAAGGCCAGGGAAAGGACCGAAGCGCAAAACCGCGGTATGCCTTGACCGCCCATACGATCAGCTCCGCGAGGGAGGCATTCACCAATACCAAGAGAAACGAGACACCATAGACACCGAAGTGATCGGCCAATTGAATGATCGGCAGCCATTCATACTGAGAGTAGCCAAACAGAACCCACGGAAGGCCCGAAAGAAAGTATGTCCGGATCAATTCCAGGGTGACCCAGAGAAACGGAGCCGGCAGCATGCCGAGGGTAGGAAAGACCATGCGAATCCAGGCCAGCCCTCCTGCATAGATAGCCAGATACAGGCCGAGATATATGGTCAGCAACAACATAATCAGCAGCGCCACGAGAATCGGCACTTTGCCGTATAGGTTCATTGCGGTGATGACCCAAAACATGGAGCCGGTAAACGCGATGGTGCCCGCCAACCAACCAAGCTTGAACGCCTCCCGTGGGGACGAGGAGTAGTCGATCATGAAGTGAAGCGGCACCAAGGCGACCCAGGCGAGAAACCCCAGATTAAATGCGGGAAAGCACAGGGGATACAGAACGCCACTCGCGCAGGCGAGGAGGATGAGACGCGAGCGGGATATGGTCATCGGCGTAACTTAACCAAACGATTGCAAGGTTTCAACTTCCCTCTCCAGCAGGAAGATGGAGCAAGGGATCGATCCGGATGCTCCATAAAATCCTCGGGTTGACTCTAGGGACGTTGAGGCCTTAACTAGTAACATCCCTAGACTATGTGTAGGAAGCATCCTACATGATACGGTGGCTGGCTTCATAGAACCCGGGGTTGTGTATGCCCGTTTGCCCGAATGCGACCTGCGCCAAGGAAATGTCTCCGGACGGCGATCCTCATGACAACGGCATGAATGCCGAGTCAGGACTTCTCTACTTGCGGTGCGGCGATTGTGGGCAGCGAGGCATGGTGGCTGCGGACGGGTTGCACCTCGTATTTCGGGCGGGACACCACTTTTGCTTCACCTACGGCACCACGCCGGCACAAATTACCGTGATGGTCGGCGCGCATATAGCCTCGTCTTACAAATGGGTGGGGCTGACTGAAGAAGTGATTGCCCGACGCGCTGCCGAGTGGATGTTGCTCCGGGGGATAAAGACGGGCGCGATCGTGCTGTCAGCGGATCAACCTGCGGTGGTGCAGTTCCATCAATATCTTCAAAGACATCTCCGGTCCCAAGCCCAGCCTCACGTAGCCTGAGTATCCCTGATCTCACGAACCCGAGCTTTTTCAGACCCGCGGAGGTGGCGTGTGACCGATGCATCCAGCACCTACCGCAATGTACGGTCAAAAGGAATTGCGGGCGTGCGAGTCATCGAACTCTTGAGAAATCCCAGGCCCTTCGATCAGATCAGCGACAATAGACCCAATGACCATTTTGGCTCGGATCTTGAGCGGCACGTGTGCAGGAGTATCACTCACCCACACGACCATATTGCCGGCATTGAGCCACATTCCGGTATAGGGCATCGTCACGACGACGCGAAGCACGCGTTTCCTTCCCCAGGATCCCGTCAACTCTTGCATCGCTTCCACCTTCGCCTGCACCGGATAGTTCTTCTTTTCGTGGTGCACATTGATTGTCAGCTGATCGCCCATCGTGACGGAAGGCAAACTCCGCAGATAATATAAGGCAGAAAAGGCATGCTGACTCGATGGCGGGATGGGTGTCGTCTCTTCCTGGCCGTCTTTAATCGTCGTCGCGGCTCCGGCGGCATGATCGAATGTGACATCGATATCGGTCTCCTTCTTCCCCTCCTTTTTGTGAAAGCTCAGATGATAGGGCAAAAGTGTTTCCGCATCGACGGTCGATACCATCCGGTCATCCACGGGGAAAAACGTCGTCACCGGTTGTTGCGATATCGCTTTGGTCCTGTACTTGTACATGGGGCGCCCGTTCAAGGCCGGGGTGTCTTGGACCTCCATGACGAGGGTGCCGCCGCGAACCCCCATGTAGGAAACGGCATAGACTAATCGTTCGCCGGCGGCAAACGCGTGCTGCTCAATTGTTTGCAAATGACGTGGGAGTTGAGCCGAGGCGGCCGTTGCCAGGCTGTAAATTCCGCATAGGATGATGAGGCTCAGGGATCGTGTGACGGCGGAGAATGAGTTCATACCTGGATGATAGACAGGCCTTGAAAATGATGCGGCATGCGGCGTTCCGGTGAGAACGACCGCATGCCGCACTGGTACCAGTAGTTACCGCTCGCTGGGTGCCATCCCGCCACGATCCGCGGGAACAATCGCCCGCCGATCGTAAGGCGATATCGTCCCTCGATCGGATGGCGCGACCACTCCACCGGTTTCGTGCTGCCGATTCAACCGGCGATCCTTGCGGGAAGCCGTGGACGAGGTTGTTGAGGGCGTGGCATTCGTGAGAGCGACGCGCTCACTTGCCGTCGCGGTTCCTTCAAGATAATACGACGCCACGAGCCCGTCCTTGGTGGTCCGAACCTGGTCCGGTTGTTCACGTCCGATCAACATGTCCGTTTTCAGATCGCCCGATTGGTGTGCGCCGCTCAACGCGGTTTTCATGCGATCCACGCGGGTCGTCAGATCGATCGTCGCTGCGTCTCGAAGGCGTTCACGCAATTGGCGGTCCACAACTTGCCAGTACCCCATCTGCATGGAGTCGAGCGCGCGTTTCGATTCATTCGCCATCTGCAGATCGGGAATGCGAACAATCTTCCCTCGTTCCTGAAACTGCGGCGTGCCCCAGTAATACACGGTGCCGTCGAGTCCACCGGTCGTTTCCACGGCGATCAAGACGCGGCCATTGGCATCCGACGCATTGATGCGCTCGATCATCGCCGGGCCCCTGGCCGAGTCGAGCGTGATGGACTTATGGAACAGACGATTCTGCAACTCCTGGTTGAGAACGGCATAGGAAATCGGAACTGAGCCGAGCACCTTGTACGGCCGTTGTTCCGATGTCTGTCCGGTCTGGTCCTGTCCTGATCGAAGGCTTCGGA
>DAISKX010000185.1:0-7083 GCA_036820725.1 Nitrospiraceae bacterium | reverse complement strand
TGCTTTATGGAATCTATCTCCATGCGCTCCCGATCATCGTCGCGAATGCGATCACGTTGATCTTGACTCTGGGCATCCTCGTTTTAGGAATTCGTTACCGCCCGCGATAGGTCCGCCGGCTGCGGATGGGAGCACCATGCAGTTTGAACCGCGAGTACTCCGGCATTTGGGCTCGCGGCGAGCGGGGGTCAGATTGTCCGTTTGGTAACCGTGATGGTCGGGCGACGAGAATGCCTAGGAGTATCGGGATGTTTCAGCGGCCCAGGTGAGCCTGGGATGACAATGTCGAAGTGGGGATCGCCACCGTCATCCAGCCCATCCTTGCCGATGCTATATATCGCTCGCTGTGTTTCGCTCCACAACATCGGCATTCCCGTGAAGGGATCATAGTACCGGGGGCCGACCTCCGCCAATCGGTTCGGCACCGTCGTGGCTGCACTGGGCCTGTGGAGGAGAATCTGCAGCGAGGCGAGACGCAGTCTGGCATCCGTTTCCATCAACCGCTGGCTGAATGTCTCCCAATCAGGCTCGAAGTCCAGCGGATGGAAGACTCGATCCAACAGCGTTCTCTGAGAGGAGCGTGCCACGTCTTGTAGTTTAGGAAGGGGACTATGCAGCGACTCCGTGGCTCGAATCGTCAGGTCATAATAGGTCGCGTACATCTCCCACATCCGTTGCGAGTCGAAGGGGCTTCCCAGCATTGTCGTGAGAATGGGATGTTGCACGTGGCGAAACGCATCAGGGGGGATCGCCGCTTGTTTCGCCAACCATTCCTGGGTCGCGATGGTTTCCTCCTGTCCTCCGGTCAGATCCAACATTGGCGCACGTCCGCGGGTCGTCCCGAGCACAAATTGATTCTGAATCGGCCAGCGAAGCGAATATTCATCTTTCGTGAGCGTTGCGGTCCAGGGAAGCAGCTGATCTGCCCGTAGGCCGCTGTTCGTGGAACTCAGCAGCTTCGACACGAACCGGATGTTGTCGTCGACGATCAGGAGTGCCATGGTCTTTACGGATAACGTTTTTGCATCCGCGAGTATCGTCCGCCACGCGCTTAGGTCCCGTTGTAATCGCGCCAGCCCGGTTGACGGTGTGTGCACGAATCCTGCGGCGACATAAAGGCGATGAATGATGAAGAGTTCTTCCAATCGCGGACTCCCGATGTGTCCAAATCCCCAATCTTCGACCGGCATTGCCAGTAATCGGGTATAGCGATCCAGCAAGATGACGTACCGGTCCAACGACAGGCGGAACATGGCATCGGGTTGACGAAACGCAGACAGAGGATCCGACGCAGTCCAGGCAGGAAACGCTTCCCCGGCATCGATCATGATGCGTAACTCGCTCCGCCCTGGCTTGTGATAGTCAAAGACCCGGTGTCTTCGATCGGCATCGGCTTCCATCCAGATGTCATAGCCCGTTTGAACCGGATCGGCGGTGGATGATGCGGCAAATCCCACCATCATGAAATAGCCGTTCTGAAGTGCCGTTTGAGTGTGCTTCTCCGGAGCTTGAGTGAGCTGGAGGTACGTCTCGCTGGGGCCGTCGCCTTTCGACGACCATATGAGTCCGGAAATCTCCAGAAAGATGGCGAGAATCGCAATGCTGATGATCAGATTCCGCATGGTGAACGGCTCTCCTTCTTGCCGTGTAAAGAGACCAACACACGTGCCGAAAACCGGTGACGGCCACGACTCAGCAAGGTGATTCCCTGAGCAGTCCGCTTGGTGTCCAAGAAACAGCAAGCCTCGTGCCCCTTCGCAAAGGACGCATGATCCCGCCATTTAGACCAAATTATGGTGAATACTATCCCGGAGGTTACTCGCTTCGTGGGCAGACAAGGTCAAAATTGAACTTGACAAAATCCGATCCATTCCCTAGATTTTCAGGCGTTTTCATTCAGCATCCAGGCAAAGGGAAGAGGGTGAGAATCCCTCGCGGTCCCGCCGCTGTAAGTGGGACATAACATCGCCGGCGCCACTGTCCGCTTGTCTGGACGGGAAGGTCCGGCGAATGATGCGGAGCTTGAGAATTCTGCCGGCTTACCGAGGCGCCGGTATCCGCAAGCGTGACGCTCGTTCCTTGTGGCGTCGCGGACCCACGAGCCAGAAGACCTGCTTGGTTGCGACTTTCGTTCCCTCGTGGGCTGGGGAGCGGGTGAGGATTAGAAGCGGGTGTCATCCTCAGGGTCCCCCAACAGGCCCTGGGGATTTTTTATTTGAGCACCTGTTCGGGTGGACCGTGGACCAGGATAGCAACCGTGTGTTGCACGGTTTGCATGGCTCTTTTTCATACAAGTTTATCGGGAGCATCGGATGAGAATGACTCGGGCGAGCACGGCATGAAACGACGACAGCAGGGCATACTGACGGGAATGCCGTTCATGACGAACCTGACATCCCGGACGTTCATCGACGACATCGGCAGGAAATTATATGTCGCGACTCCGCCTACCCGCATCGCATCGCTCGCACCCAGCGTCACCGAGATGTTGTTCGCACTGGGAGCGGACGAGCAGGTCGTGGCGGTGACGGATTTCTGTGATTATCCCCCGGAGGCCGGTCGGAAGCCAAAGATCGGCAGTACCAAACCGAATATTGAAACCTTGGTGGCGCTCAAAGCGGATTTGATCCTGGCGCCGCGTGCGTTTATTGATTCCACCGTCATCGCGAAACTGGACAGCCTGAAGATTCCGACCTATATCCTGGAGGCAAAAACCATCGAGGATATTCTGTCCCACCTCCATACGATCGGGCGGATTGTGGATCGTACCCCGGTGGCCACCCGGCTTGTTGCGGAGATGCGGAGCCGGATTCAGGCCGTGAAGGAACGGATAGCCCTGCTGCCCCGTCCGCGCGTGTTTTATGTTCTGAATAGTGAACCGCTCATGACCGTCGGGCCGGGAAGCTTTATTCACCAGCTCCTGGAACTGGCGGGAGGGATCAATATCGGCGGGATCACCGGCCAGCCGTATCCACGGATTTCCATTGAAGATGTGTTGAAGCAGAATCCCGACGTGCTGATTTTCCCCGTGGGTTCGTCCGAGGGCATCCCGGAACACGAACAACGGCAATGGCAGCGCTGGTCTACTCTCAATGCCGTTCGGAACAAGCGGATCTACCGGATTGACAGCGTGTTGATGGATCGTCCAGGGCCTCGCATTATCGACGGGCTGGAGCTGCTGGCGAATCACCTTCATCCATCCGCATGGTCGCCGCCTTCCTTCGGGGCTCAGTAATCACATGGCGGCTCCTCACCATCTTGAAACGGCGCCGTCCTATTCTCCTGCTCCAGAAGACCCTCCCTCCGATCCTCTTGCTACCGTGCCCGGAGTCCATCACATGGTGTCGCGACGCTGGATGGCCGTGATGGCGTTTCTAATGGTCGTGACGTTCCTTCTATTCCTGCTGTGCCTCATGGCCGGATCACAACATGTCGGTCTTATCGACGTGGTACACACGTTCGCGCCTATCCTTTTTCCGGATCGTTCCCAGGCTGATGTGGAGATTGGCGAGACCATCCTGCTCTATGTCCGCTTACCACGAGTGTTACTGGCCCTGTTGATCGGCGCGAGCCTCGCGGTCGTGGGGGTCGCGCTCCAGGCCCTGTTGAGAAATCCGCTGGCGGATCCCTATGTCTTGGGCATCTCCAGCGGATCGGCATTGGGGGCATCGCTGGCGCTGTCGATAGGAATCGGCCAGTCGCTGGTGCAACAGGCGGCCGTGCCGTTCTGGGCATTCGTTGGAGGAATCGCCGCAATGGCTGTCGTCTATCGCATTGCTCTTTCCGGGGGACGGCTGCCGGTCCACACCCTGCTGCTGACGGGAATCATCATCAATGCCGTCTTGTCCGCGGTGATTCTCTTTGTCACGTCGATCCTCGACCCGACCAAGCTGTTTCGCATGATGTCCTGGCTCATGGGTAATGTCCCTTCCCCCGATTTTGCCACGCTCGGCATTCTGGCGGCTTATGGTGGAATCGGCATTGCATTGCTGCTCCGTCAAGCCGGCAACTTGAATCTCTTGGCGTTGGGAGAAGAGTCCGCCATGACTCTTGGTGTCGATGTGGAGCGTGTGAAAAAAACCGTCTTTGTGCTCGCGGCCCTGCTGACCGGCGCCGCTGTATCCGTGAGCGGCATGATCGGTTTTGTCGGCATGGTGGTGCCGCATATGTTGCGAATGACCATCGGGGCCGATCACCGCTTTTTGCTTCCGGCATCGGGATTGGTCGGTGGGTGCTTTTTGATGATCTCGGATACCATGGCCCGTACGTTGTTCGCCCCTTCTGAAATTCCCGTCGGCGTCGTCACGGCCCTGTTCGGAGGACCCATTTTCATTGCGCTGCTGATGACCCATACGGCCCGCATGAACGGGTGACCAGTCATGAACGGGTCGCCACCGCAACCAGCAGAACAGGCATTTCATCTTGACCGCGTCTGTTTCGACTATCATCACAGCCACCGAGCGACTGAACCCCCGCATGAAGGGACCCTGTTCAGAGACTTGACCTTCTCGGTCGTCGCGGGGGAAATGCTGGGCGTGATCGGTCCGAACGGGTCCGGCAAAAGTACATTGCTCAAACTGCTTGCCGGGATCGTGCGCCCATGTGCCGGGGCTATTCACGTGTTCGGACGTGATGCGGGCTCGCTCACGCGGAATGACTTCGGTAAGTTGATCGCCTATGTCCCGCAAGAATTTCTCACGACGTTTCCATTCACGGTCAAGGATATCGTGCTCATGGGACGGTATCCGCACCGCAAGGCCGATTGGCTGTCGTTCTGGGGATGGGAGCGGGATGTGGATTACCAGGCGGCTGCTCAAGCGATGGCAGACCTGAACTTACTGGGCCTTGCCGACAAGTCCGTGCACGAGATCTCCGCCGGCGAGCGCCAGCGAACGTTGATTGCGCGTGCGTTGGCACAGGAAGCCAAAGTCGTGTTACTCGACGAACCTACGGCGTTTTTGGATCTGAAGTATCAGGTAGACATCGGCCGGCGACTGTCTCGACTGAGCCGCGAGCGCGGCCTCACCATGATTGTTGTGTCCCATGATCTGAATCTGGCCGGCCAATATTGTGATCGCCTGCTTCTGTTGAATCACGGCACGCTCATCGCCCTGGCGGAGCCCCCGGCGATCATGCGTCCTGAGGTATTGGAATCCGTCTACCAATGCCGGGTTCTCGTGGATCATCATCCGGAAACCGGGCGTCCTCGGGTGAGTTTGCCTGGAGATACGGCGGGGAACTAGGCGTGTCCGTGACCGTGGTTATCGAAAGAATCGGTACCACTCTTTCGATCTGTTGTCCGGGTACCATTGCATTGCACTGTGGAGGAGCATTTCGAGAAGCGTTCGGCAGCAGGGGAAGATGGTGTAAGACCATCACGGTGTCGCCACTGTAAGCGGGGAGCAACTCTGCAACTGTGCCACTGGCCCGAGGCGTCATACGCGCCTCGTAAAGCGTATCTCGTCGGAAAGTTCGCGAAGGACGCTTCACGAACGACGTTTCACGCATAGGCTGGGAAGGCGTAGAGGACGCGCAGATCCGCGAGTCAGTAGATCCGGTTGCTGAATGTATTCCACTCCGCCCTTCGAAACAAAGGGAAGGTGGCCTGTGAAACGTATTTGGACGAGCGTGTATGCGTGCGCCCTGATTGCGTATGGCAGTACTATTTCTACCGCTCCGGTACGAGCCCAAGAGGACGAACCGGTTCCCGCGAAAGAAGTCGTGGTATCAAGCACCAGGCTCCCTGATACTCCGGTCGACGTCAGCGAGTTGCCCGCCAAAGTCAGTATCATTACCTCCGAGGACATCAAAAGGACCGGTGCAAAATCCATCCAGGAAGCCGTGCAATGGTCGACCGGCATCGTGATGTACGATCAGGTCGGGAACGCGTTTCAGCAGACCATCGACCTGCGCGGTTTCAATGGGCAGCCGGTACCGTCCACCGTGGTGTTTGTGGACGGCCAGCGGATGAACGAGCCGGATTTCAATACCGTCAACTTCGATCTCATTCCGATTGAATCGATCGAACGGATTGAGATTCTGCCGGGCAATGCGGCAATTTATGGGAAGAATGCTCTGGGCGGTGTCGTCAATATCATTACCAAGCGGGGGGCCGAAAGGCGCCATGTCACGGGCGAAACCATATTCGGTAGTTTCAATCGTGAGCGTTATAATTTGACCGCGAGCGGGCCGATCGGAAAATTCGATTACTTTGCCAGTTTTACGCGTGAAACCGAAGATGGGTTTCGCGATCAATCTGATGCACGGCTCTCTCGTTTTTTCAGTAAAATCGGCTACCGGCCGACTGAGAGTACGGATCTTTCAATTTCGTATACATACGTCACCGACCATCTTCTGCAAGCGGGTTCACTTCCGTTGAGCCTGGCCGCCTTTAACAGGAAGGCGAATTTCACTCCCGGCGATTTTGACGACAAAGAAACAAATGTGCTCAGGTTTGTGGGGCGACAGACACTCCCGCTCGGCTTTGCTCTGAACGTCAACGGCTTCTACCGGCACCTTGCGCAAGACCTGTTTACCGTGGGACAGACATCAGTGAGCACCCGCTTTACCAAAACGGAATCAAAGGGAGGGACGGCGCAATTATCCCACGAGTCCGCTCCGCTTGGTTTTCGCAACATGCTCATACTGGGCGGTGAATATACCAGAAATGATTTTGGAAACCGTCTCGTGGGGTCTTTCTCTGGTTTTCCCTTTGCGAATCAGGATTCAACCAATGAGGACAGCACCGGTTTATATGTTCAGGATACCTTGCATCTCACTCCTCGATTGATCCTCACGGGAGGCGTGCGGTACGACCATGATCAAATCGGGTTTGGAGACAACATCACGCCTACTAACGATGGAGCCAGGCGATTTAGCCGGACGACGACCCGAGGCGGGATTACGTATCTGGTCACGCCGGCTATGAGCGTCTATTTTAACTACAGTGAGGGATTTCGCGTGCCGACCTTCCTGGAGTTGTTTTCCTTAGGACCCTTTGGATCCAATCCGAATCTGAAGCCGGTCAAAACTCAGAATTATGAGATCGGCGCAAGGACGGCTATCAGCACGTGGGGAGAGGCC